>FOIY01000003.1:214200-434200 GCA_900111435.1 Ruminococcaceae bacterium KH2T8 | reverse complement strand
ATTCGACTCTGTCGGACGGAAAGCTCACCGATAAGGAACTCGTTAAAGCCTATAAGGATCACGGATACGATATCCTTGCGATAACGGATCACGAGTATCCCGCTGCTCATAACGATCTTACGACCGATGACTTTCTCCTGATCACGGGTTACGAAGCATATATAAGGCCTTCGAAGATCTGCAGGTTCGACAGGTTCAAGCCTGAGATCCACATTAATCTCTTTGCGAAAGATAAGGATAACACGGCGATAATCGCTTATGATCCTTTTTACTGTAAATATATGCCGCTCCCCAAGGCACTGACAGCGCCGCATAAGGGCAATATCGGTCCCAGAAAGTTCACGTGGATGTATATCCAGAAGTTCATTGATGCAGCACGCGAGAACGGATATCTCGTAAGTCTCAATCACCCGTGCTGGTCGATGCAGGAGACCAAGGATATCATGAAGCTCAAAGGTTTCTGGAGCATGGAGATCTTTAATACATCATCCATGAAGACCAGCGGCTACGCCGAGAATATGCCCGTTTATGACATGCTGCTTCGTCACGGCAGGAAGATGTTCTGTCACGGAGCTGACGATAATCACAATAAGAAGGCTTTCGAGGATCCGATGTGCGATTCCTTCGGCGCATGGACCATGATCGAGGCGGATAAGCTCGAGTACGGAAGCATAATCGAAGCAATGGAGAAGGGAAGTATCTATGCGAGCACGGGTCCTGCGATAAAGTCGCTTGGCGTCGAGGACGGTCAGTTCATCTTGGAGTGCTCCGAAGCTAAGAGGATCACGATGCATATGACTCCCAAGTACGCGAAGACCGTCTACGACAAAAAGGGCGGCACAGTAAAGAAAGCGAAGTTCGCGATCCCCAATGACGCACCCTATGTATACTTTTCGGTAATTGATGAAAAGGGAAATAAGGCATATACGCACGCATATGATCTTAATGACCTTGCATGATCGCCTATCATCGAGGATAATCTTAGAAGCAAATCACAAAGGAGAAGAATACTATGCTCATAGATCTTAATACAATGGAAGAACAGTGCATTCCTAACTTTAAGGGCGGCGAGATCGCTTATAACGTTAAGATGTACACGGACGATACAAATAAGGTAATGAAGGGACGCCTCGTACCCGGCGCTTCCATCGGATATCACACACATGAGGAAGATGAGGAGATCATCTTTATCCTCTCAGGCCACGGAACTGTGAAGAATGATGACGGCGAGTGTCCCGCAAATCCCGGTGAAGCACATCTTTGTGCCAAGGGCAGATCTCACAGCCTCATAAATACAGGCAACGAAGACTTAATCTTCTACGCAGTAGTTGCGAAGGTCTGATATAATAGACGAAGTTGTTTGTTAACGGAGGCACATTTTAAATGGGAAAGATCATACTTACCGGAGACCGTCCTACAGGAAGACTTCACCTGGGACATTATGTAGGTTCATTGAGAAGAAGAGTTGAACTTCAAAATTCCGGAGAGTTCGAGAAGATATTCATAATGATCGCCGATGCTCAGGCATTGACGGATAATTTCGATAACCCGGACAAGATCAGGGACAATATCATCGAGGTTGCTCTCGATTACCTCTCTGCAGGTCTTGATCCCGAGAAGTCCAATATCTTCATCCAGTCAGAAGTAGCAGAGCTCACGGAGCTTTCGTTCTACTACATGAACCTTGTTACTCTTTCAAGGCTCGAGCGAAATCCTACCGTAAAGACGGAGATCCAGCTTCGTAACTTTGAGACGAGCATTCCCGTCGGCTTCTTGACTTATCCCATAAGCCAGACTTCGGATATCACGGCGTTCAAGGCTACTACGGTTCCCGTAGGTGAGGATCAGCTTCCCATGATCGAGCAGGCTCGCGAGATCGTTCGTAAGTTCAACTCCACATACGGTGAAGTACTTGTCGAGCCCAATGCGCTCCTGCCTAATAATGCAGTATGCTCACGTCTTCCCGGTACTGACGGTAAGGCTAAGATGAGTAAGTCCTTAGGTAACTGCATCTACCTCTCCGATACTCCCGAGGATGTTAAGAAGAAGGTAATGAGCATGTTCACGGATCCCAATCACTTAAGAGTTGAAGATCCCGGATCCCTCGAGGGCAACACTGTATTCACATACCTTGATGCTTTTGCCAAGGATGAGCATTTCGCTGAATATGCTCCTGACTATAAGAATCTCGACGAGATGAAGGAGCACTATCAGAGGGGCGGTCTCGGTGATGTTAAGGTCAAGAGACTTCTTATAAATGTCCTTGAAGAAGAGCTCGCTCCCATAAGAGCAAGAAGAGCAGAATACCAGAAAGATATCCCTGCCGTATACGAGATCTTAAAGAAGGGTACCGAAGTAGCAAGAGCTGAAGCTGCACAGACACTGAAGGAAGTTAAGGCAGCAATGAGGATCAACTACTTTGAGGACAGCGAGCTCATCGCAAGCCAGCAGAAGAGATTCAACGGCTGATCCTAATAAAACAAAATATCCAAAGACGTCTTTGTCCTTTATCGGGCAGAGACGTCTTTTTAGTTGTAGAATATTAATATAAGGAGGACGGATACCATGAGCACATACGAAGAACTTAATAAGGTAATTCAGGACAGCGAGCACATCGTATTCTTCGGAGGTGCGGGCGTAAGTACCGAGAGCGGTATCCCGGACTTCAGATCAAAGGACGGTCTTTACAATAACCGTGATGTCCAGTTCGAAAGATATACTCCCGAATATCTCTTATCTATAGACTGCTTAGACTATGAGCCCAAGGTATTCTTTGAGTTCTATCGCCAGAAACTGAACGTAGAAGGTATCGAGCCCAATGCAGCTCATAAGAAGCTTGCCGAGATGGAGAAGGCAGGAAAGCTCGATGGCGTCATAACGCAGAACATCGACGGACTTCACCAGAAGGCGGGAAGCGTGAATGTACAGGAAGTTCACGGCTCGACGCTTCGTAATTACTGTAAGCGCTGTCATAAGAAATATCCTGCAGATGCCATCTTTACGGCAGAAGGAGATATCCCCAAGTGCAAGATCTGCGGCGGTGTAATAAGACCTGATGTTACTTTGTACGGCGAATCACTTCCTACCGAAGCATGGAGGAATGCCATTAATCTCGTTCATAATGCGGACTGCCTTATCGTCGGAGGCACATCGCTCGTTGTAAATCCCGCGGCATCTCTTGCAATGGACTTCAGAGGAAAGCATCTCGTGATCATAAACCGCGATCCTACTCCTGCTGACAGGATGGCGGAACTCGTATTCCATGAGAGTATCTCAAAGGTGCTTGGGAGCATAGAACTATAACGGTTTTATCGAATTTATAAATTATTCATTATTTTTCCGCAATCTGCTATATAGCCATATATATAATCCTCATAATGTGTTCGGAAAATGAACACGGACAGGAGGGATAGATATGAAAAAGAATGTAACAAGGACGGCATGCACAGTGCTTGCAGGCACGGTGCTCATCGGTTCGGCAGGATGCTCATTATTTGACAAATCCAAGGATGAAGTTAAAGAGGCCGCAAAAGCGTACTGTGACGCGGTGATCTCACGTGATGTGGATGACATTGCCGAGCTTTCTGAAGACGGACTCAAGAAGAATAAGGAAAATGCCGAAGCGGCATTCGACTTCAGCACAGGTGAGATCTATACCGAAGCTGCTGCAGAGTTTATGTCGGAAGTTGCCGACACGCTGACTTACGAGATCGATGAGGAGTCTGTCAAGGCAAGCGCCAAGGACTGTAAAGGCTCGATCGATGTTATCTTTACCGTAGCTGATGTAGATAAGATCCTTGACGAAGACTATGATGATAAGGATGAACTTATCGATTCGGTAAGCTCCGCAGATACGATTGAGATCGAGATCACACTGGAGTTCGTAAAAGAAGATGAGGAATGGTTCGTCGTTGATTCTGTTGATGTGCTCGAAGATGTATATGATTTTCTCGGAAGAGCTGATGATCTTGCATTTTTGGCAATTGGCGCAGGTACGGTAGATGATGATCTTATGGAGCAATATGGTATCGTAGGTGCCTCATTTCTCGGATGTGACACAGTAGATGAAGATAATAATATCGCATATTCGGATACTACACCGGATTACTATATCTGTGTCAGCATGACATATCTCACAACGGACGGGGATCCGGATTTCACAGGCTTTTATGCAACAGCAGAGCTTAACGGAGAGATCGTTGCCGAAATCTATGATGAAGTTTATCTGGCAGTATACACAGATGCTGACGGCACCGTAGAAGCAGGAAATTATACTTTTACATTCTACGATCCTTACGGAAATGCATACTGGTCCGGCATGATCATTGTTAGCTGAATCAACGGAAAAACTGATTTGTTCAGAGAGTCGCCTTTCGAGTGATCGGGAGGCGACATTTTTGTTCGGGAACGATCTTTTTCGCGAAGTGGTCACAATCGGTTAATGCCCGTTAACATTGCGTTTGCGGTCATATAACGCAAGAAAATCCATTTGGTTGCATCGAGTTTGTGAATATCTGTTAAAAAACTTCGCGCGGATTAATCAACCGTTAAAGAATAGTCCCCAATCCGAGTTTCTTTCATATGTATAATCCTACTTGTGCGATGGATGAACCGTCGCGAGAATAGGAGAAAAGATAATGAAAAGATTCGTAAGAAGAACAGCAAGTGCAATGATCGCAGGTACAGTTTTGATGTCCATGACAGGATGCTCCGCTATCCAGGAAGTTATCGATACATCAAAGGCAGATCCCGAGAAGGATGTAATGGAAGTAGTCGAAACATATTGCAACGCGCTCGCAGATCAGGATGTCGATGTTCTCGCAGAGCTCTCATCTGATGATAAGTTCGAAGAGAATAAGGACGATCTCGAAGAGACATTCGACTTTAAGCATAACGATACGTACAGCTCTGATGTTGCAACGATCCTTGAGACTATCGCAGGTACGATCGAATATGAGATCGATGAGGATTCCCTCAAGGTAAATGAGGATAAGGGAACGGCTGAGGTCGATGTAAAGTTTACCGTAGCAGATTACACGGCATCTTATGACACAACAGATATCGATGAGCTCGTTGATATGATCGAGGACGGAGCAACAACTGAATATGATCTCACGATCGAGCTCGAGCAGACAGATGACGGCTGGCTTATCGAGAATTCGGAAGATGTATTCGATGAGGTATATGATTTCATGATCATCGCAGCTTTGGCTCCCGATGCAACAATAGTAGGTTCCGATGAGCCTGACACATATGATGAGCCTGATACGAACGTTGATACTTCATCTTCATCCGGTTCTTCAGTTGCTGATACTTCATCAACAGATGACCTGCTCTTAGGTTCCGCAACATATATCGGACTTGTTGATATCGACTACGATGCACATACAGCTCGTGCATATACAAATCAGGAGAGCTTCGGTTTCTATCAGGCTCATACATCTTCCGATGTTGAGATTGACTTTACGGGATATTCCGTAGTCATCGAGCATGACGGTGCAGTTTATGAAACGGTAAATGATGATATCTGTGCATATGTATATGCTGATTCAACTGGACTTATCGAAGCAGGTGTCTACACATTTACTTTCTACAATCCGGAAGGCGTTGAATACGACTTCTACACAGTAACGGTAGACTGATCAGACTAAATGGAATAAGGGAGCAGATATAGATGAACAGCAATATAAGAAAGATCACCTGTGTTGTTTTGGCAGGAGTGTTAGCGGCTCAGGCAGCGGGATGCGCCAAGAGCCATACGGAAAAAGAGATAAACGAGCTCGCAGTCGAATATTGTAATGCAGTCGTGTGCCTTGATGTTGATGCCATGATCGAGCTGTCGGAGGATCTTGAAGACAGAAGATCAGATCTCGAAAGAGAACTCACCATCAGAAAAGGTGATGTATATACCGAAGAGTCGGCACAGTTCGTTTCCGCGATCGCAGATACTCTCGACTATGAGATCGATAAGGATTCAGTCTCCGTAAATGAGAAGAAGGGCACGGCCGAAGTAACGGTGACTTTCGAGTATTGCGACTATGAAGAACTCATAGACGATGTCGATATTACAGATATCGATCAGCTGACAGATGCAGTAAGCGATGCTCAGAAGACAAAGACGGATGTCACTATCGAGTTCAGTGAAACAGATGACGGATGGAAAGTTACCGATACGGAAGAAGTCATCGGTGAAGCACTGGAATTTACATCTGCGAGGTTCATCTCGATCGGTCAGGCAATAACCGGATACGAGGTATATGCCGTCGAGCGTGATAACTTTTATAATCTTGAGATCATCGGTGACTTTCGTGAGATGGACTATGATCCTTCCTACAGAGTGCTGATCCGCTACGAGGATAATGATATCGAGTTCTATGGTGAGAGCATGGGTTTCACGGATGAATTCGATTTTGATACAAACGTCGGTTCCATCTCTGCGGACAAAGAGTACTTCAGTGTGGCCTTGACCTACAATACCGAGATCTCCGATCCTGACTTTACCGGATTTTATGCGACAGTCGAGCATGACGGAGAGATAGTCGAGTCCTTCGGTGATACCATCGATATCAGAGTATCGCAGAGCGGAGTAGGCGAAGGTAACTGGAACGGTGACCTGATCGTAAGTTTTTACGAGCCGGGCGGATGCCTGATCTGGCAGGGTACGGTAACGGTCGTCTGAGTCAAATAACGATAATAAGGATAGATATGGAAAACGGGTCGTCTCCTTGTAACGGGGGCGGCCCGTTCGGTTTAATTTGTTTTCGGACTGCAACTCCTTCCCGGTTTTTGCGTATATTATTGTAGCGAAATAAGGAGGATATGATGAATGAAGAATATTAAAAAGACAACATGTGCACTTATGGCATCGGCGATGATGCTTTCCATGACGGGATGCTCGTTCCTGCCTTCGAAGAATGATCCGGATGATGTTATCGAAGCAGCGGAGGCTTTCGCGGAAGGCGCTGCCGATTGTGACTTCGACGAGATGAGCAAGGCGTCGGCTGAAGATTTTGAAGATGACTGCGAAGACTGGGAAGAGAGACTCGATTTCAATAATGAAGATCTTTATGGCGAAAAAGCATCTCAGTTCATATCTGCTGTCGCAAGGACCATCGACTACGAGATCGATGAAGATTCAGTTGAATTTAAGAAAGATAAGGCTCAGGTAGATGTAGTATTCGCCCTTTCCGACTATCAGACGATACTCGATGAGGATCATATCTTTATCAGTGTAATGTTAGAGTCTTTGGACGATGTGGGGGAGATAGAGATCGAGACCACGTTTGAGCTTGAAAAAGAGAAAGGTGAATGGGTAGTAGTAAATTACGAAGATATAATGGACGATCTTTATGAGTTTACTACGTGCGAGTTGACCGATCGTATAGCTGATCAGTCCGAACATATAAATGATATATGGTGGAACGGCGACGGATATGAATCCGAGACCCCCGATCATCTGATCTGTAACTTCTCCGCTTCCCAATGTGATTATTTTGATGTTGCGATCACTACAGACGGAACGATCGATGTTTATTCGTTGTACGCTACTATCGAGTGTAACGGTCAGCTTGTCAGCACACAGTATACATCAGCGGTAATGCTCGGCACCTGGACGGATGGAGCTCCTCTGGACAGCTCGGGACAATATCTTGAAGCCGGCATGTATACGATCACTTTCTATGACGGAAACGGTGATGTTGTCATCGTACTGAATGCAAACATATTCTGATCGTTTGAGGGATGATATAGAGTAAAAAAGAAGGCTGTCTCCGAAGCGAGGCAGCCTTCCTGTTTGTATGTAAGTTTTTGAATATCAGCCCCACAAAGCGGTGAGCATGGGGATGATCTGCTTCTTTCGTGACATGACGCCCGGCAGGAATACTTCGTTGTCCTTGGGCTCTACGGAGAAGGCATATCTGATCGTATCGTCGTTTCCTATGTAGAGGAGAACGGAGCCTTCGACGAGCACATCCGTGAGCATGAGGATGATCATGTCGTAGCCGTTCTTCTTCTTTAAGGTCTGCATCGTCTCGATGAACTCCGACTTGCGCTCGAGCATCTTGCTCGAATCTACGCAGATGATCTGGCTGACACCGAGTGTCTGGCCTGCGATATGGAATTCCTTGAAGTCGCCGCCGATGAGCTGCTCTGCGGTCTTCGAATCAGACGAAGAAGCGTCGAAGAGTTCCTTACCGATATCCTCGATCGTAACGCCCGCGATCCTCGAAAGCCTCTCTGCCATCGCGATGTCTCTCTTGGTACATGTAGGAGACTTGAACATAACGGTATCTGACAGGATAGCCGATACCATAAGTCCTGCCATGTTGGGAGCAGGTGTTACGCCGTGCTCCTGATACATCTCGGCAACGATAGTAGTCGTACTGCCGACGGGTTCGTTCCTGACCCTGATAGGCTGCGTTGTCTGTATATCCGCGAGTCTGTGGTGGTCGATGATCTCAAGGAGCTCGGCCTGGTCAAGACCCGGTACTGCCTGAGCGGATTCGTTATGGTCTACGAGTACGACCTTCTTGTGCCTCGGCTTCAGGAGGTGGAATCTCGAAAGTGTTCCGACGACCTTATCGTTCTCATCGAGTACGGGGTAACTCCTGAATCTGCTTTTAAGGACGATCTCACGAACATCGTCGATATAGTCGCTCAAGTGGAAGCATACAACTTCGCCCCTGGAGCATGCCCTTGAAGCGGGAGCCGCCTGATAGATGAGCTTGGCTACGCTCAACGCATCGAAAGGCGTATAGATAACGCATGTCTTGCTGTCCTTATACTCGCCGATAACGGAATTATCCGCATTCGTTCCGCAGAGGATGATCGCATTTACGTTGTTTTCGAATGCTCTCCTGATCATATCGGGCTGGTTGCCGCAAAGGACGATATTGTCGCTACCCTTGAACATAAGGGATTCTTCGCTCAGGGGAAGTGCGATGACGATCTTACCGGAGATGGAATCTACCATGTCGCCGCCGTCGTTTATAATGCGTCCCTCGATTACTCCGAGAAGGTTAAAGAGCGGAAGATCCTTTACGGAAGGAGCCTCGATGGTGCTCATGTTATAAGTTGCGATATCTCCTGCGGAAAGAGTTCCGTAAAGAGTACCGTCCGAATTTACGATCGGGATAGTCGTGTTAGAGCCGTCCTTCATGATTTTCCATGCATGGTCCAAAGTAACGGAAGGGTCGAGTGCGGGCGGTGTATCGAAATCGATATCGGATACCTGAGTCCTTACGTCTCTGATCCTCAAGGGAGCAGAAAAACCGAACTTTGATAGCATCCTCTTGGTCTCATCGCTTACGTGATCGAGCCTTGCCGCCTTGTATTCGCGGTCGCCCGAAGCATTTCGAAGCGCCGCATATGCCATAGCCGAGACTATGGAGTCTGTGTCGGGATTCTTGTGTCCGACAACGAAGATATCGTTCATTACGGGTATTTCTCCAATCAAAAATAAGATCTTTTACGGAATTATTCTATTATCAGGGAGTATAAACTTCAATCTGTAAATTAAGAGAACGTTAATCCCGTCACAATTGAACTTTCAACATGAATGAAATAAAATTAGTTGTAATCTATATCCTGAGCAAAGGAAGTACATGCATATGTTCAATGTAGGTATATTGGGTTGTGGACAGATAGCCGCAGTAATGGCTCAGAATCTCGCCGGGCTTGAAGATATAAAGGTCGCGGCGGTCGCTTCGAGGGAGAAGAAGAAGGCGAATGCTTTCGCCAAGAAGTATTGTCCGGATGCCAAGGCGTGCGGTACTTACGAGCAGATGATCAACATGAAGGACATAGATCTGATCTATATCTCGACTCCGAATACCTACCACTATGAGAATGCGATCCTTTGCCTCAAGGCATATAAGAATATCCTGGTTGAGAAGCCTTTTACGATGAGCAAGGCCGAGGCTGACAGTATCTTTACTGAAGCAAAGAACCGTAATCTCTTCGTCTGTGAGGCTATGTGGACGGCTTTCATGCCCCTTCATAAGCTCATCCTTCAGTGGATCAAGGACGGAGATATCGGAAGCCTCAAGTATATATCCTCCAATCTCGGATATGACATCAAGGACAGGCCGAGGCTTACGGATCCCATGCTCGGAGGCGGTGCTTATCTTGATCTCGGCGTATATCCCACGCATCTTGCAATGTCGATCTTAGGCGACGATATCTTCCCCGTGAGCGTTCGTGCGCGAAAGTATTCGACCGGCATCGACGAAGATACGACCTTCATCCTCGAGAGAAACGACGGAGCTCAGAGCGTATCCTATGTCACGATGGATGCAAGGACTGACGGAGACGGCGCGATCATCGGCGATAAGGGATTCATCAGGATAAAGAACATCAATAACTACGAGAGAGTCGAACTGTACGATAAAGACGGCAATCTTATAAAGAGCGAAGCAAGAGACGGCTTGTCGGGATATACACTTGAGGTTCAGGCCTGCAAGAAAGCGATAAGCAACGGCTTTATCCAGTGTGCGGAGATGCCTTGGTCGAGGACTGCCGCACTTGCCTCTATCAACGACAGGATCATATCGATGATGTGATCTGACCTCGGAAAAGGAAAGAGAAATGGCGCATTATTACGACAGCGTGCCCGACACGCCGTCCGAAAGAAAGATGATCGATTACAGAGCGAACGGCATGAACTTTCGCTTTGTTACCGATACCAACGTATTCAGCAGATCCGAGATCGACAAGGGATCTGATCTGCTCATCGAGTCAGTAATAGAAGATATCAAGGCCAGAGGGGCAAAGAAGGGCGAAAGGCTCCTGGACCTAGGCTGCGGCTATGGTCCCGTGGGCATCGTCATGAAGTCTGTATTTATGGCCTTTGAGGTCACGCAGGTCGATGTTAATTCGAGAGCGGTAGAGCTTTCGCGTGAAAATGCGGGACTTAATAACGTAAAGATAAATAAGTGCGTTCAGTCGGATGTCTTATCCGCGCTCGGCGACGATGATATCTTCGATATCGTCATGACAAATCCTCCCGTGAGGGCAGGAAAGCAGACCGTATTCGCATTTTACGATCAGGCATATGAGCATATGGCCCCGGGTGCAAGTATCTACGCAGTCCTTCAGAGAAAGCAGGGCGCGCCGTCTACCGAGAAGAAGCTCACCGAGCTCTTCGGAAATTGTGAGACTGTTGCTATCTCGGGCGGCTACAGAGTAATGAGATCTATAAAGGGAGAGGCATAACGCATGACGTTCTTCGCCCATCTCATGAAACTCGCCGACGGATTCCTGCCGTACACGTTCATAGATTCCATGATAATGTTCTTCATCTACGGCTTCATAGGCTGGATCGTGGAGGTCATCTATTATGGTGTCACGGAAGGTAAGTTCATAAACAGAGGATTCCTGAACGGCCCGCACTGTCCCGTATACGGACTCGGATTCTACGGAGTTATCTGGTTCTTCTCGCCACTGGCGCATAACTTCCCCGTACTGTTCTTCGGTTCGGCGATCACGGCGACGACAGTCGAGCTCTTGGCGGGCGTTATCCTTTACTGGATATTCCATTTGAGATGGTGGGACTATACGGACTATAAGTTCAACTTCCACGGCTTTATCTGTCTTCGTTTCTCCATCTACTGGGGTATTGCGTGCTCGCTTGGTGTCTATATGCTCCATCCGACGGTCATGAAGCTCATTAACTTCGCTAACGGTCTCACTAAATATACGGTCGTATCGATCCTCAGCATGATCCTTGTGCTCGATATCGTCGTTACGGTAACCTCTATCTTTAAGTTCAACGAGAGAGTAAGGTTCATCTCGAATATCTCGGGCGGCATCAGGCTCGTATCCGATAAGCTCGGCACGCAGATCTACGATACGGTCGACACGATAGTTACAAAGACATCACCTGCAGTTGAGACGACAACTCAATCATATGCCGAGTTCAGAGAGATGTACTCAAAGCACAGAGATGAGGAGAAGGCACTTTCGAAGAAACACAGGGCAGAGGAGAGAGCTCTCCTTGAAGGTTATGTGAGCATCGGACGAGAGTCGATAAATAAGACGAGGCATGCAGCCGGACAGAAGATCACATCGATGGTCGATGCGGTCAAGGTATCGGGTGTCAGGACCTTGAGTACGATACGTCCGGGTAAGAAGGACGATAACTATGAGACACTTAGATATCTTCAGGAACAGCTTGAAGATGTTGAGCAGGAGGAAAATGCGAAATGCGTATAATGGTTGCATCTGATATACACGGATCATACGGCGCGGCGAAGGCGGTCGTAGATAAGTTCCATGAAACGGGAGCGGATAAGCTCCTTTTACTGGGAGATATCCTCTATCACGGACCTCGAAATGATCTGCTCGCGGATTATGAGCCGAAGAAAGTGATCGAGCTTTTAAACAGCGAGAAGGAGAATATCCTTGCGGTAAGAGGTAACTGTGATACGGAAGTCGATCAGATGGTCTTAAAGTTCCCTATAATGGCTGAATATATCTACCTTATTTCGGGCGAGACGGTCATCTTTGCGACACACGGTCACCACTTTAGTGCTGAGGAGCCTCCGGTATTTCTTCCCGAAGGCGCGATACTCCTGGCAGGTCATACACACGTAGCCTGCGACGAGCAAAAGGACGGCTTCAGATATATGAATCCCGGATCCCCCTCGATCCCAAAGCAGGGTACCGCACCGTCGTATATCATGATAGAAGACGGCAAGGCGGAGCTCATCGCATTTTGACCTGAGCGTTCCGCGTAATATAATCTTGAGTTGAAAAAGAAAAAGGAGAATAAATATGGCTTCAGCATGCGATTCATGTCCGTCCAAGAGCGGATGCACATCTCAGAGCACTTGTCCCACGGCTAACGGAGGAAGTGCGGCACATCAGGGTCCTACGGTAGAGCCCGCAAATGCCAATACAAAGATCAAGAAGATCATCGGAGTAGCAAGCGGTAAGGGAGGCGTCGGAAAGTCTTTCGTAACTTCCGTGCTTGCAGTAAAGCTCGTGAGGAAAGGCTATAAGGTCGGTATCCTCGATGCAGACGTAACAGGCCCCTCGATCCCCAGAGCTTTCGGACTCAAGGAGACGCTTACGGCAACCGAGGAGAATCATATAGTTCCCGCCGAGACAAAGGGCGGCATCAAGGCAGTGAGCCTCAACCTCCTGACCGATGACGAGGAATCACCCGTTATCTGGAGAGGTCCCGTTATCTCGGGTCTCGTAAGACAGTTCTGGACGGATGTAGACTGGGGAACACTCGATGTACTCCTTATAGATATGCCTCCCGGCACGGGCGACGTACCTTTGACGGTATTCCAGTCTCTGCCGATCGACGGTATCGTTCTGGTATCAACACCTCAGGATCTTGTATCCATGATCGTCAGCAAGGCGAAGAACATGGCGTCCATGATGAATGTCAGGATCCTTGGTATGGTCGAGAATATGAGCTATATCGTTTGCGGTCACTGCGGTGAGAAGATGCCCCTCTTTGGAGACGGCGAAAAGCTCGCGGAGTCGGCAGCGAAGTCGGGACTTAAGATCCTCGACAAGCTTCCTTTGGATCCCAAGGTCACGGCCGAAGTCGATGACGGAAAGGTCGAAGATATCGATGCCGATATCCTTGATAATACGGTAGCCGAGATCGAAAGCCTCTTATGAGAAAGATACTGATCTCGATCCTGCTCACGATAGCGATCGCATTTAATGTTGCCGGGTGCTCAAAGGAAAAGGCTCCGAGTACCGACTACAGGGATTATCTGGGCAAGGTCGACTATTCCGCTCCCGTGTGTGCTCTCGTATATGAGCAGATCCCGGGGGAGGAAGAAGGCTTTTACGGTATACAGTATAAGGAAGTGACGGATCCCGAGGGGATGCTCACATACAGTACCGGTACGACGATGTGCCTTTATTTCTACAACTCTCTGCAGTCCGATTCGGAGGGCGTTACCGCAGGAGTAGAGGATCTGGCACAGACGCTAGACGGTCAGATCGTGTTCATCGCGGTTGACGGTATATTCGAAGAGCTGATCGGCGCGACATATGCGGTCGAAGCATACCCTGAGTTCGTATTGCTGCGCCCTGGGATGGCCCCGGAGAAGTTCGAAGGCCACCTCAAGGAGGAATGGACCATGGACGATGTAGCACAGTGGATCGAGTCGTTCGGCTATACGCCCGACTACGGTAAATTAGCATAAGGAAGGAGCACTTCAGTATGGAATATGAGTACTTCATGACTATAGGTCAGGACAGCCACAGGTTCGAGGAAGGAACTTACGACTCTGCCGAAAACTCCATAAAGCTCGGCGGATACGATGTCCCCCATACGCGAAAGTATTCGGCCAACAGTGACGGAGACGTTATCCTTCATGCGGTAACTAACGCGATATCGGGAGCTACATGCATCAATATCCTCGGCGGTAAGGCAGATAAGATCTGTCTTGAGGACGGGATCAAGGACAGCAGGGTGTATCTCGAGGAAGCACGTAAGGATCTTACGGATGAGAAGATAACGAGACTTTCCATTACGATCGAATGCCTTGAGCCCAAGCTTAAGAAGCATATCCCGGGTATCAGGACGAGCCTTTCGAAGATCTTAGGACTCGAAGAGAACAGGATCGGCATTACTGCTACGACGGGAGAAGGCCTTACGGGCTTTGGAAGAGGAGAAGGCATACAGGTATTCGCCTGCATGACATTCAGAAAGCCGATCGCATGATCAGAGATATATCAATAGAGATTATTAAAGGGACCGCCATTTGACGGTCCCTTTGCCTCGTTCGGAGGAACAACTATCGCTTAAGTAATGCAGGTATGCCAGGCAAAACGATAGTGTATTATCTCATTCACATCTGTTTCGATAGTAACACTATAGCCGTTTAAGGTGTGATCGGGATAATTAACAAAAATCTTTGTCAGTTTTGTGCGTTGTGCAAAGAATGCCTTATAACAGGGCTTCAGCGGCGGAGATATCCTCGGTCGTAGTGATCTTTATATTAGAGTAAGATCCTTTGCAGATGCCGACCTTATACCCGAGAAGCTCGGCGAGTGCGGTGTCATCAGTAGCCTCGATACCGTTATTTATCGCATTTTCGTAGCTTTCCTTGAGCACCTGGTACTTAAAGCACTGAGGGGTCTGTACCTCTACCAGGCTGTCCCTTGAAGGTGTGCTCGATACGACAGGACCATATTCCGAATCAGCGATGATCTTGACCGTGCTCTTCATGGGGACTGCAGCTACGCAGACATCAAAACGTGATATCTTCTCGAGGCAGTCCTCAAGGATATCGCTGCTTACAAGGCATCTCGCTCCATCATGAACGAATACCGCATCGTAAGGCTGCGGAGGATTACCGAGTTCTGCCAGGGCCTTTACTCCGCAATATACGGATTCGGTCCTGCTGCTGCCGCCTAATACGATCTTTTCTACGAAAGGAAGATCATAAGCTGCGACCACTTCACGCATCGAAGGGATATTATCCTCATTAGTGACTACGACGGCATGGATATCCGTGCCCGTCATCCTGAAATCATCGAAAGCCTTGAGGGTCCTCGCGATAACGGGAAGTCCCTTTATATCCATGAACAGCTTATTGCTGTTCTTACCCATGCGCTCGCCTTTGCCTGCTGCGGGGATGATCACATAGAGTTTTCTCTTCATAGATCATTTACCTCCTGAGAATAGGACATCTGCTGCTTCGGAGATATTATCCACAAAGATGAACTCCGCCTCCGAAGACTCCTTTTTTGACTGCTCGGCCGCATTTCTGCAGCTGCTCGGAAGTACCACGTTCGTGATGCCGATCCTTACGGCATCGGCTACTCTCTGCGCGATCGCCGATACGGGACGAAGTTCGCCTGAAAGACCAACCTCTCCTAATATGAGAGTATTCTCTCTTATGGGGATCCCTCTTACCGAGGATACGACTGCCGCGATGAGCGCCAGATCGCATGCCGGATCGGTTATGCGAAGACCGCCTATGACATTTATGAAGCAATCCTTAGTATTAAGTGCGAGCTTAAAGGTCTGCTCTGCTACAGCAAGCAGCATCGTAGTCCTGTTCCTGTCAGGTCCCGAAGTCATCCTCTGAGGAGTTCCGTAACATGAATCGGAAGCAAGGGCCTGGATCTCTACGGTCAGTGCGCGTCCGCCTTCGAGAGTCGAGGTGAGAGCGGAGCCCGGAGCATTGAGCGGACGACCCATAACGAGGAGCGCGGAGGAACTGTCGACCGACTTAAGTCCCGTCTGCTGCATCTCAAAGAATGAGAGCTCGTTGCTCTTGCCGAATCTGTTCTTTACGGATCTCAGCATCCTGTAGCTGCCTGTATTATCGCCTTCGAAATAGAGTACCGTATCGACCATGTGCTCGAGGGTCTTGGGACCTGCGATCGAGCCTTCCTTCGTAACGTGACCTACAAGTATGATCGGCATATTGTTGCTCTTTGCGATCCTGATAAGTCCCGCGGTTACTTCTCTTGCCTGCGATACGCTGCCCGGGGTACCCGTTATATTTTCAGAAAATAAAGTCTGTATGGAATCGATGATGCAGAGAACGGGTTTGGTGTTCTGCATCTCTTCTGCTATGAGCTCAAAGCTCGTCTGGGCACAGATTATGATCCTGTCATTATCTATTCCGAGGCGTTCTGCTCTCATTCCGATCTGGGCAGGGGATTCCTCACCCGATACATATAAGACGTCGCCTTCGGCTTTGAGACTGTCAGCCATCTGAAGGAGCAGGGTGGACTTTCCGATACCGGGCTCGCCTCCTACAAGGGTTACCGAGCCGTTCGTGATGCCGCCTCCGAAGAGGTCATCGAGAGCCGGGATACCGGTGGAAAATCTCGTATAGACTTCCTTTCCCGCGTCCTTGAGCCTTACGGTAGCATTACTCTTGGTCCAGTTATAGCCTGCCGCCCTGTATGCCGGAGCATCGCTCTTTGCGGCAGCAGATGAGGAAGAGGAACTCTTGCCGCTTCCCGTTACGGTCGTAGATTCAACGAGGGTGTTCCACTGCCCGCATCCGGGACACTTTCCCATCCAGCCGCTGGTCTCGAAACCGCATTCCTTACAGAAAAATGTGATCTTACTCTTAGCCATGGGTCAAGTATAGCACAAAAATCGGTTTGAGAACATAAGTTCTTGCAGCTGATCCGTGCCTTTAGAGCGTTCGATGTGTATAATCTAATGTATGGACAATAAATGGAGCAGGTATTATTCGGAGGGTGAGGGGCCGACTAAGCTCGATGTGCAGAGGACTTTGTACGAAGTCCTCGCGGATACGGCTGACAGATTTCCCGACCGCATAGCCATAGAGCATGGCAAGAAGCACTTTAAGTATTCCCAGCTCCTGTCGCTCGTAGATACCGCTGCGGAAGCATTTCGCAGTATAGGTATAGCAAAGTGGGACTGTATCGCATTGGCGGTCCACGGACTTCCTGCCACGGTCATCACCATCTATGCGGCATCCAAGATAGGTGCCCGCGTCTCGATGTTCAGCACGGAGAATGCTCCCGACAGGTTCAAGAAGCTCTGTATCGACCAAAAGTGCAAGGCCGTGATAATGACGCCCGATCAGATCCATTCCGTGATCGACGTACTTCCCGAGACGATGCTCAAGAGCGTTATCGTTGTTAAGTACGGAGATTACTTTACGCTCAATGACAGGATCCGTTCGCCTATCCGAAAGGTACTGGCGCTCGACAGTTCACGCGTAAGACAATCAGAGCTTCCTTCTGAAGTATCACTTATATATTGGCTCGATCTTTTGAGAAGAGATGAGATCTCCGAGCATCAGCCTTTTGAGAAGATCTCAGCTTCGGATACGGTCGTCTATCTTAACGGCGGCTCTGTCACGGGTAAGGTCATGACTACGGAACTTTCTTCCGTTGCACTTAATGAACAGGCATCGCTCGATATCTTTATCATCACCAAGGACAGCGAGAAGGATGTCCCCGTAAGATCCCTGTCCTTTATCGACAGATATTTCTCCTGCGGACTTTGTCTCGGTATACACAGCATAATCGCATCGGGTAATACGATGCTCCTTTACGCAGGTAACCTTACGAGATTCCCCGTGGATGTTTTCGGTTTTTATAAGCCCGACGTAGTGATCGGATATCCGGGACTTCTCATGCAGATGACCGAGTCCACTATAATCAGGCTTACCGACGTTTCTTTCCTTGATAAGATCGTATCCTGCGGTGCGGTAATGAACCCCGGACAGTGCTACGAACTTCGAAGATTCTTCGACAGGTCAAGGTGCGATGTCAGCGTCGAAAGAGTATACGGAATAGATGAGACCGGATCGGTATACATCTATAATCCCTCGTCTCTTGAAAATGACCGAATACTCGGAATACCGATTCCCGGTGTCCTCGTAAAGATAATGGATCCCGACAGCGAGACCGAGATGCCTGCGGGACAGCAGGGACAGATCTGCGTTTGTACTCCTTCTGTGATGAGCAGATATGCGGGAGACGAGGAGATCGGCAAGATCGCCAAGAGACGTTTTAAGGACGGCAGAGTATGGATCTGCACCGGAGATACGGGTCACGAGGACGATAACGGACTTATCTATTTTGACGGAAATACAAAAAGGATCGTCGAGCGCAACGGCATGCTCATCTATCCTTATGTGATCGAAGAAGAGATCGTGAGCATAACGGGCGTAAAGGAAGTCTGCGCAGTAGTCGTAGATGAGGCTACAAGTCCCAGAGTAGTAGCAGTCGTTGTTCCCGAAGACGAATATCTCTTTGACGCTTCAAGGCTCGATGAACTCAAGACTTTGATCGAGGCCGAGTGTAATCTTACGCTTCCTGCGGGAATGCGTCCCGACGAGATCGAGTTCAGGGCATATCTTCCGAAGGAGAATTTCGGAAAGAACGATCACGATGCTCTCCGTATACAGATCGAGTCCAGGGATACGGACGAAGAGATCGACCTCGAAGCTGAGGAAGATCCTGCTGACGATACTCTTATTCAATAATAATTTATATTCTTGACGCGATTTTTCTTTACTTTTGTAGGATAATTATTCATGTTTGGAGGTAAACACATGAATAAGAGATTGAAGAGTTTACTGGCCGTCGTTCTCATCGCCGCGATGGCCATGCCCATGATGTCATGTTCGCAGCTTCAGGACTTTCTCGGGTCCGACGGCGGCCGTTCAAGACATGAAAGGCGCAGAGACAGAGATGACGATGAGGATGATGAGGAAGACGAAGAGGAAGAAGAGGAGACTGAAGAAACTACGGAAGCAGAGGATCCCACACCTACTGCAACTCCCGCACCGACACCTGCAGTTTCAAATGTCGTAAACGGATTTGACATGACGGATCTCGAATATCCCGATCACGTTCCTACGGTGGATGAGATCCATCCCGCACACGCTAACGGAACGGTTACGGGTCAGGACGCATCCGACCTTCTCGATCAGATCGAGTGCGATCTCCTTAATGATTCATTAAGCGCCGATTACGTCGACTATAAGATCATGTTCGATGATCCTTCGGCTTTCGGTATCGAGCCTTCCGATGTTACATGGGGCGAGTTCGACCTTGATGCTACTGACGATATCGCCTTTGTTCAGGAGAAGCTCGATCTGCTCTATACGATCGATTACGAGTCCCTTGATTATCAGGACAGAGCTTTCTACGATAAGGTCGTCTACGATCTGGAGCTCAGTCTCTATATGCTCCAGTACGATGCATTCGATTACTATGAGCCCGTCCTGGATCCCCTTTTGGGACCGCAGTGTAATCTGCTCTTTATCCTTGAAGTACTTGATTTCGAGACGGTAGAGGATGCCGAGAACTATATCCTTCTTATCGAGGATACCGACAGGTATTTCGATGAGCTCGTTGCTTTCGAAGAGGAGAGAGCGAGCAGAGGATTCACATGTACCGACAGCGTATATGAGGATATGGTCCAGAGCTTTGACGGACTCGTGGCACAGGAGGATGACTGCTTCCTTTATGAGTCTTTCGAGACTAGGCTTGACGGTATCCAGGGCTTGAGCGATGCCGACAGGACAAGACTTATCGATGCTCATAACGATGCGATGCATAACTCATTTTTCCCTGAGTTCCAGGAGTGCTCCGACAGGATCAGTGCACTTATCGGAAGCGGCGGAGTACAGCAGGGTGTATGTAATTATCCCGGCGGTGACGCTTATTATGCCGTAAGGTTCATGAGCTATGCCAACTCCACGAAGTCGATCGATCAGACTAAGACCGAGGTCGAGACATTGATCAACGATTCCTTCAGCACCATGCTCTCGATCATGTATTCAGGTGACCAGTCCTGGGCAGATGAGTATGAGAATCACTACTATAACTTAGGAAGCGTAGAGGACAACCTTGATTATCTCTATACTGCAGTTCAGCCTGATTTCCCTGATCTTCCCGACCATGAGTATATCGTAAATGAAGTTCCCGAAGCTCTTCAGGACAACTTCAGCCCTGCGGCTTATCTCGGATATCATCTGGATACATTCACATCCAACATGATCATCTCGAATCCTTCGGGCGTCAACGAGACATTCGGTATCACATGTGCTCATGAGGGTTACCCCGGACACATGTTCCAGTCCGTATATACAAGAAGCGTATGCGAGCATCCGTACCTTTATATCGCAGATTCCGTCGGATATGCAGAAGGCTGGGCAACATATGTCGAGAATTATTCCTTCAAGTATTTCTGTGAGAATGACAACGCACAGATACTTCTCACTATCGATAATGAATTCCCTCTCATGCTCTATGCAAGAGTCGATATCGGTATCAACTATGAAGGATGGACTTCGGACGATGTAATGAATTACTTTGCGGGACTCGGAATGTCACCTTCACAGGACGGTATCGAGGAGATGTGCCAGCTCTTCACGAACCAGCCCGGCTACGGTATCAAGTACGGAGTCGGTTTCCTTAATACGACAGAGCTCATGCAGTCCGCAAGAGAGCAGTTCCCGAATGCTACGGACGAAGAGATCCATACAGCTTATCTTAATTCGCTGCCTCTTACTTTCGAGCAGATCCAGACCCGTATGTTCGAAGCATTAAGCTGATGACATAAGATCAAACTAAAGTACAGATGCCGTCTCCCACAAAGAGGCGGCATCTTTTATGGCAAATATGTGTTATATCGTCGCCGCTATCCGCTGTGTTAAAATGAATTTGAGTCTTGAGCGAAAGGAGCTTGTGCCATGGCAGTTTATGTTTGCAGTATCTGCGGGTATGTCTATGACGAAGAAAAGGAAGGAAAGCCTTTCTCGGAACTTGAAGCGTGTCCTGTATGCGGTCAGCCCGCGTCGGTTTTTGAAAGGCAGGAAGATGCTCCTTTGGCACAGCCGGTTTCCGTTTCGGCCTCTTCCGATCTCTCGGTCGATCCGGCTCTTCAAAGAAACGATCCCAATGAAAGATATATGCGCGAGATCCACGAGATGGCTCTTACGGGAGATATCATCCACGCTGCTATGGCAACAAAGATGGAGCTTCCCAAATGGGATGACATTCTCTTTAAGGGCGGACAGCTCTACAATGCTCCGTTAGATGACGGATTTAATGTCGACACGACTACCGTGATCGGTAAGAAGAGCAAAAAGCCCATGACGATCGGTGCCCCCGTATATATCTCACATATGTCTTACGGAGCTTTATCTGCAGAGGCCAAGATCGCACTCGCAAGAGGCGCGTCGATGGCGGGCACTGCGATGTGCAGCGGCGAAGGCGGCATCCTCCCCGAGGAGATGAACGAAGCTTACAGATATATCTTCGAATATGTTCCGAATAAATACAGCGTTACCGACGATAACCTTCGAAAGTCCGATGCGATCGAGATAAAGATCGGTCAGGGCACCAAGCCCGGCATGGGCGGACATCTTCCGGGGAACAAAGTAACTACCGAGATCGCCAAGGTCAGAGGGAGAGAAGAGGGCAAGGATATCCAGAGCCCGAGTAGGTTTGCCGAGATAGGATCAAGAGATGACCTGAAGGCGATGGTCAAGATGCTTCGTGAAAGATCAGAAGGCCGTCCTATCGGTATCAAGATCGCGGCAGGTGATATAGAAGCTGATCTTGAATTCGCTCTCTATGCTGATCCCGATTTTATTACGATCGACGGAAGAGGCGGAGCTACGGGCTCAAGTCCTTTCTTCCTTCGTGAATCGACATCGGTACCCACTATCTATGCCTTGAGCAGAGCTCGAAGATATCTTGACCTGGTGGGATCGGATGTCGACCTCGTAATAACGGGAGGTCTTCGTACCCCTGCGGACTTCGCGAAAGCGATCGCGATGGGAGCAGATGCGGTAGCTATCGCATCCGCGGCAATGATCGCACTCGGATGCCAGCAGTATCGTATCTGCGGCAGCGGCAAATGCCCGATGGGTATAGCGACGCAGGACCCGGAGCTCAGAGCAAGACTTGATGTCAACAAGGGAGCAAAGAGAGTTGCTAATTACCTTAATGCTTCTATAAAGGACATGAAGGCTTTCGCGCGTGTTACGGGTTGTAAGTCGATCCATGACCTGGGTCCCGAGCACCTTATGACGACCGATATAGATATCGCGGGATTTACGGATATACCGCATGTCGGTGAATCAATGACAGAAAACGTTACGAACGTAAAGATAAAGACCAATTTAAAGGAGGAAACAACTATGGCTAAGTACAGATGCAAGCTTTGCGGAGAGGTGTTCGAGGTACCCGAGGGACAGGAGCCCAAGTGCCCCAGGTGCGGAGTAACGGGTGACAACCTTGAGCTCATCGAGGATACATCCAAGAGCAATCCTTATGCAGGTACACAGACTGAGAAGAATCTTGCGGCTGCTTTCGCAGGCGAGTCTCAGGCCAGAAATAAGTATACATACTTTGCATCGGTAGCAAAGAAGGAAGGATATGAGCAGATCAGCTCGCTCTTCCTCAAGACTGCAGATAACGAGAAGGAACACGCAAAGATGTGGTTCAAGGAATTAAACGGCATCGGTTCTACGGCTGATAACCTTGCAGCAGCTGCTGACGGCGAGAACTTCGAGTGGACTGATATGTACGAGGACTTCGCTAAGACAGCCGAGGCAGAAGGCTTCCCCGAGCTCGCAGCAAAGTTCAGGGCAGTAGGTGCCATCGAGAAGCATCATGAGGAGAGATATCGTGCGCTCCTTAAGAACGTTGAGGCTCAGGAAGTGTTTAAGAAGAGCACCGTTAAGGTATGGGAGTGCAGAAACTGCGGCCATATCGTAGTAGGCACTGAGGCCCCCGATATCTGCCCCGTTTGTGCTCATCCTCAGAGCTACTTCGAGATCAACTGCGAGGATTATTGATCCTTAGACTTTAGATAACTCATGCATATTAGAAGGACCGTCACGGGATGTGGCGGTCCTTTGTTTGTTGCGCGCGAGGCGCCTTGCGGGTTCGAAAAGTCGTTCAGAGTGTCGTTTTTACAGGCGAAAAACGACGTTTTGTACGACTTTAGGCAAAAATCGCTAAAGGTGTCGTTTTCCATTTCAAAAAACGACATTTCTTACGACTTTCCCGGGCCGGCGAAAGTCACCGAATCGGTCACTGAAAGGCGCCTCTGGTGACCAATTTGGTGAAAATCAGCCCATATTCGCAAAAATGGTCACCGGAGAAGACTTCCGGTGACCATTCTGGTGACTTTTAAATCTTGAAACGAACTTCGATCAGGCTTTCGTCATGCTTCCTACATACTCTTCGAGGTTCTTGTAGAAGTATTTCTTTCCGACCTGCTCCTGGAAGCCGATCTTCTCAAGTGTGGAATAAACGTAGTCGTTCATGCCGACGAAGCAGAAGTCAGCCTTCTTTTCCTTGAGGTAGTTAACAGCTTCGATGAATTCGCTTGCAGCGGATACGTCCGTGAATACAACACCTCTGAAGGAGAGGATATAAGTATCGTATTTCTTCTCGCACTTCTCGATAGCTTTCTTGAGTTCCTTGCCGTTAGCGAAGAAGTAAGCACCTACGCTGTAGACGATAGCAGCATCCTTGTTCCCGATGAGAGTCTCTTCCTCGACATTTACTCTGATCTTTGCAAGCGTATTGATCGTGAGGATCATCGCAAGACCGACGCCGATAAGGATAGCGTATGTGAGATCGAGGATGACTGTTGCGGACATCGTTACGAAGAAGAGGATGATCGCATCAGTGAGCTTGTGATCGAAGTAGGACTTGATAGTCGCGAAATCATTCATCCTGAATGCCGTCATGAGAAGAACGCCTGCGAGAGCCGCATAGGGAACCATACCGATAACGGGAGCCAAGATGAACATGCATGCGATAAGGAATACCGACTGGAAGACTGATGTAAGTCTTGTTCTGCATCCGCTCTTGATTGCAACGGATGTTCTTGCGATAGCTGCAGTAGAGGGAACACCGCCTGCGAAAGGAACAGCCATGTTGGCGATACCCTGAGCGATGAGCTCGACATTGGAGTCGAACTTCTCTTTCTTCATGGCAGCTGCACATGTACCGCAAAGAAGGGACTCGATCATGCCGAGAAGGGCGATGGTGATCGCATATCCGAAGATCTCCTTGATCATGGTGCCGTTGATATCAGAGACGTTGAGCTTTTCCGTATTGATGATGGATCTGGGGATATTACCGATTACTGCAACATCGAGCTTCATGATCGTTGTAACTGCAGTGATGATAATGATAGCTGCAAGAGATCCCGGAACATACTTACCGAGCTTCTTGGGGTAGATCGCCATGATCACGATTACTGCGATCGTAAGGATAAGAGTCGTAAGATCGGTATCCTTTATATTGGAGAAGAAATCGGCGAGCTTGTCGATCGTAGTCTCGCCCGAGGCCTGAACCCCGAAAGCATTCTTTAGCTGGCCGATCGCGATAACGAGCGCGATACCTGAAGTGAATCCCGTTACTACGGGCTTGGGGATAAACTGTACGAGCTTACCGAACCTTAATAGTCCCGCTATAAGGAGTATGATTCCCGATATGAACGTAGCGGCGAACATGCCTTGAAGTCCGTACTTACCGGATACGATCGTACCGAGGACTACTGCCATCGCTCCCGTAGGACCTGAGATCTGGAATGATCCGCCTCCGAGAAGGCCGCTGATGATTCCTGCGAGGATAGCCGTTATAAGACCGCCTGCGATACCGATAGCCGCATGCTCGGCGTCTACGCTTGCCGCACCGAATGCGAGGGCGAGGGGAAGTGCTACGGCACCTACCGTGATACCTGCAGTGAGATCGTTGAGCAACGCCTTGCCGTTATAGCCGCGGAATTCGTTGACGAAGATCTTCTTGTAGTGAGCAAAGAAAGGTCTCTTGCTTCGAAGTTCTGCCATGTCTTTATATCTCCGTTTCATTAAAAGATGAGCTGATTTATAAGCAACATATCTATTAATACTTTTAAATAAATATATTTCAATATAACCAATTGAACGAAATGAAAGGGATAAAGAACGACTTGATAGTCAGATTGCACGAGGAGGTCAAAAACGTTTTGGAAACTCTGACTATAAAAATGCCTCTAAAGCCCTGAAATTTAGAAAAAGTAAAGGAAACTTTATGTTGAAATCAGGCACATATGGTATTAAAATCAAGATAGTTCGTAACCTTTTCAGGGAAGACAGGGATAGACGAAAGGCGACCGTGAGCTTTATGGCCAGGGCCGCTTTTCTTGTGTAAGGAACAACACACGGGGTGATCCCCGCCTGTTCTTCCCCGCCTCATACTTTTCCTTGCGAACTTTACTGCCCTGAATTATAATCTTTAAATGGTATTCAACGAATTTCTCACGGAAGGAGATTATTTATGATTTACTCAGCAGAAGTAAAGAATATGTGCCCCGTTACCCAGGGTGTACATCACGGTGCCGCTCCGATCCCCGAAGAGGCAAAGTGGGTAAAGGCAAAAGAGGTTAAGGACATTTCCGGTTATACACACGGTATCGGCTGGTGCGCACCTCAGCAGGGTTGCTGCAAGCTTTCCCTCAACGTTAAGGACGGTATCATCCAGGAGGCTCTCGTAGAGACACTCGGATGCTCCGGTATGACACATTCCGCTGCTATGGCAGCTGAGATCCTCCCCGGTCTTACGATCCTTGAGGCTCTTAACACAGACCTTGTTTGTGATGCTATCAACACAGCTATGAGAGAGCTCTTCCTTCAGATCGTTTACGGTCGTACACAGAGTGCATTCTCTGAGGACGGACTTCAGATCGGTGCAGGTCTTGAGGACCTTGGTAAGGGAACACGTACAATGGTAGGTACAACATACGGTACACTCGATAAGGGTCCCCGTTATCTTGAGCTTACAGACGGTTACATCACAGAGATCGCTCTTGATGAGAACGATGAGATCATCGGTTACAAGTACGTTAACTTCGGTAAGATGATGG
This sequence comes from Ruminococcaceae bacterium KH2T8, assembly GCA_900111435.1. Classification (NCBI taxonomy): domain Bacteria; kingdom Bacillati; phylum Bacillota; class Clostridia; order Eubacteriales; family Oscillospiraceae; species Ruminococcaceae bacterium KH2T8. The sequence goes on along the minus strand of FOIY01000003.1, from coordinate 407,844 downwards.
ACTTCATCAAGGCCGGTGACGATGCTAACACAGCCCTTCAGAAGGCTTCCGGTAAGTACGGTCGTGTTGATGACGCAGTTCGCTGCATCGATCCCCGTAAGCAGTAATTGAGGAGGTAACTGGAAAATGGCATTATTTGAATCATATGAGAGAAGAGAGCCCCAGATCCTTGCTGCTCTTAAGCAGTACGGCATCTCTTCCATTGAAGAGTGTAAAGAGATCACAGAGGCTGCAGGTCTTGATGTTTATCACCTTATCGAAGGCATCCAGCCTATCTGCTTCGAGAACGCTAAGTGGGCTTACACAGTAGGTGCTGCTATCGCTATCAAGAAGAACTGCCGCAAGGCTGCTGACGCTGCTGCTGCTATCGGTGAGGGACTTCAGGCTTTCTGTATCCCCGGTTCCGTTGCTGACAGACGTAAGGTTGGTCTTGGTCACGGTAACCTTGGTAAGATGCTCCTCGAGGAGGACACAGAGTGCTTCGCATTCCTCGCAGGTCACGAGTCTTTCGCAGCTGCTGAGGGTGCTATCGGTATCGCCGATAAGGCTAACAAGGTTCGTCAGAAGCCTCTTAGAGTTATCCTTAACGGTCTCGGTAAGGATGCTGCTCAGATCATCTCCAGGATCAACGGTTTCACATATGTTGAGACAGAGTATGACTACTTCACGGGTGAGCTCAAGGAAGTATTCCGTAAGTGCTACTCCAAGAACCCCGATTCACCTCGTGCAAAGGTTAACTGCTACGGTGCAAATGATGTACAGGAAGGTGTTGCTATCATGTGGAAGGAGAATGTTGACGTTTCCATCACAGGTAACTCCACTAACCCTACAAGATTCCAGCACCCTGTTGCAGGTACATACAAGAAGGAGAGAATCGAAGCCGGCAAGAAGTACTTCTCTGTTGCTTCCGGCGGTGGTACAGGTCGTACACTTCACCCCGATAACATGGCTGCAGGTCCTGCTTCCTACGGTATGACAGATACAATGGGTCGTATGCACTCTGACGCTCAGTTCGCAGGTTCTTCTTCCGTTCCTGCTCACGTTGAGATGATGGGTCTTATCGGCGCAGGTAACAACCCCATGGTTGGTATGACTGTTTCTACAGCTGTTTCTATCGAAGAGGCTGCAAAGGCAGGTAAGTTCTGATAAGAGCTTAAGATCCCAAACGGATACATCAAGATCCCGTGGTTTATGCCACGGGATCTTTTTCTTGTGGTAAAATCATGAACGATAAAACAGATACGGAGAGATTCAAGATGTCTATAGATGAAACGATAAAGAGGATCAATGAGCTCGCACATAAGTCGAAGGCCGAAGGTCTGACTGATGCGGAGAAGGCAGAGCAGCAGGAACTTAGAAATATCTACCGTAAGGCCGTACTCGGCAATCTCACTTCCCAGCTTGATAATATGTCGATCAAGCATGCGGACGGTACGATCACGCCGCTCAAGAAAAAAGATAACTGATGAAGAGATATGTCTCAGACGTACTTTCGGTGATCGCCGCCTCTGTCGCCGCTATCTTATTAGCGAGCGTTCTGGGTGTCGAGAACTATATCTCTGCAGGTATAATCGCCATACTGACCATACAGCCCACCAAGAGGGAAACGCTCAAGACTGCGTGCATCCGACTGGTGGCTTTTATTTGCGCGATCCTGATATCGGCTGTTACGTTTAACCTCATAGGGTTTAATGTCGCGGGATTTATTGCCTACCTCGTGATCTATATCGCGTTGTGCGTCAGGTTCAGGTGGATAAGCGCCATGGCGGTAAACTCAGTTTTGATATCGCATTTCCTTGGCTTTGGCGGGATGGACTTTAAGACGATAGGAAACGAGACCCTGATCTTTGTCATAGGCGTAGGTATGGGTATCCTCGTAAATGTCAGGATCACGAGGCATAAGAGCAGGGTGGATGATCTTCGCAACAAAGCTGATGAGCAGATACGAAATATCATTCGCAGGATGGCTGAGAGGATAAGAGATAAGCATGTTGAAGGATACGACGGTAAGTGCCTTCTCGAGCTCGACAGGATCATAAACGAGGGCATAAGGACCGCCAAGGAAGAACATGCCAATACGATCACGGACGACAGCACATACGATATCGAATATATAAAGATGCGAGATAAGCAGTACGAGGTCCTCCTTGAGATGTATAACAAGGTAAAAAGGCTCGATACCGCGCCCGAGACTGCGCGCCATGTTGCGATGTTCCTCGACAGGATCGCAGATGAATACAGCAGGGATAATGATGTAGGAGATCTGCTTTCAGGACTTGATGCTCTTAATGAATATATGAAGAGCCAGCCGCTCCCCGAAACTCGTAAGGAATTCGAAGACCGTGCACTCCTTTACGCTCTCCTTATAGATGTCAGGGATTTCCTCGAGATCAAGCGTGAGTTTTCAAAGAAAGACCCTTCCTCGTTTGAAGACGGATTATTCTGACAAGAGGAAAAGACTCCCGGGGGAACGAGAGTCTTTGTAGGAAGGTTATGAAAAAGTATGTCTGATAATTGCTTATCAAGTACATGCTTATCTTAGCAATGAGTTGCAACTTACTTGACTGAAAGATGTGTAAGAGTTGTAAAATATTCGGGTCTTACGGGAAACTTAAGCATTTCTTAATGATTACTTGGCTTTCTTTTTGTTATATTGTTCTACGATAAGACTGAACAACGGAACAAAGGGGAAAGAATCATGAAAGGAAATATCGCACTTATAGCATCGGCAGCAGGCGTTACGCTCAGCATCCTTGCATTGGCATTTTCGGTATATGTCGGAACGGGTTCCGCTATCGCAGGTATCGTACTGTTTGCCAATATCGTATTATTCTTTGCTAATCTCGGAAGTAAAAGTCTTGATATAAAGATCGAAGACAGAGCAAATGATTGATACAGATTACTGATTATCCATATGGTAAAATGACGCTATAGAAAGCGCTCTTTCATGCGCATACGGAGGTAGTAATATGGCTTGTTTTACCGCTCCTTTGGCCGAGGCAGTCATCGTCAAGGCCGTCGAGAAACATGTGGAGAAGAAGGAAAAGGATACTTCTTCCGCGAAGATCCCTTTATCAAGAAAGATACACTGGCTCTCTAACCTCTTATTCGGAGGTTCCGCACTTCTTGCTTTCGAGCATGTATGGCATGGTGAGATCACAGCATGGTTTCCGTTTTTGACGGCTATGTTGAGCCCCGAGGACACTGCTGAGATGCTCCACGAGATCGCTACGGTAGGCGTAGGAATGGCAGTGCTCATAACTGTCGTCTGGATCGGAATGTGCAAGGTCGCTGACGTGATCGTAAGCAGAAAACCGGCCGTAGCGGAGGAGAGTGCGAAATGACTTTACTTATAACTGTTTTTGCAGCTATCTTCGCTTCCGTAAAGTGGTATACGGCGAAGGACGATACGCTCAAGATCGGAACGCTGGCTCTTATCTACTGGGGTGCGGCTCTCATGTGGACAGTCGATGCCATCGCAGAATATATAGAGCTCGGTGCCGAATATTTTCAGCCCGCGGCGGCAGATATGTTAAATGATGCATTCTTAGGTCTTTCCGCTGTAGCATTCGGACTTATAATCTGGCTCGTTACGGTCCTTATCAAGGATCCCAACGGAAAGGTCAGAGCGGCTCTTCTTAAGAGATAAATGTTACCCCGGACTTTCAATGAGTTCGGGGTAGCTTTTTTATATGAAGATAATCTACTATATAGCAGATGGCTAAGAACATATCAGCAGCAGATAAGAAAAAGAAGATATCGTTTCTCTCGATCACCGTCTCTTCGATGGTGCTGTTTTATATGGCTACGATCTATATAAAGTATGCGGCGTGGACGGTCAGGATCTCGGATGCGGTGCTCTCGGGCGGTCTTATCGAGTCAGAGCTCCCCGAAGGATATTCCGAGATCGCGCTCTTTCTAGGGCAGGGTTCTGCGAGGCTCCTGGTCACTGCCTTTCGTATACTCTTCGGCATGCATATCGTAGGCGCGCTGATGGCTTTCGGTCTCGCTCTTTGCGCGAGGCTTGCCGCCTTTGATAAGAAGATACTCTTCAGGTTCCTGATCTGCCTTTCGTGCATCCCGCTTCTTATATTCTTCATAGGATATCTTATCGTGGTATTAGCCGTGGGAGTCTATCTTACGGGTATCGTCGTGGATCTGATGCTGCTTGCCGGAATAGTATGTTCGATCGTGTTTGCTTTCGTCGGGACAGCGACGCCAAAGCCCCCTAAACAGACCGCGCCTTCCGATGAGATGCCGATCTACATGTGATATACTCTAGGTGTTCAATTAGTGTCCTTAAAGGACGACTTGGAGGGGCCATATATGAAGATCAGGCTTGAACATCTGACTAAGAGATTTCCCAATCGTAACAAGAAGATAGCTGAAGACGTCATTGCCGTTAACGACTTTGATTTCGAGATCCCGGACGGTAAGCTCATAGGGCTCCTGGGACCATCCGGATGCGGCAAGAGCACGGCGCTCAACCTTATCTGCGGACTTGAGACTCCGACGGAAGGAAAGATCTTCTTCGATGACGACGACGTAACTCAGCTGCCGCCCGAGAACAGAGGCGTAGGCATGGTATTTCAAAGCTATGCGCTCTATCCTCATCTAACGGTCAAGAAGAATATAATGTTCCCTTTGGAGAATCTTAAGGGCGATCAGAAGCTCACAAAAGAGCAGATGGAAGAGAAGGTCCTTGAAGCTGCAAAGACGGTTCAGATCGAAGAGCTGATGGAAAGACGCCCGAGCGAGATGAGCGGTGGTCAGCAGCAGAGAGTCGCGATCGCAAGAGCACTTGTTAAGATGCCCCGCGTACTGCTCCTGGACGAGCCGCTTTCGAACCTTGATGCGAGACTTCGTATACAGACGAGGGAAGAGATAAAGAGGATCCAGAACGAGACAAATATCACGACCATCTTCGTTACGCACGACCAGGAAGAGGCAATGAGCATCTCCGATATGATCGTAGTCATGAAGGCGGGCGTCGTAAATCAGATCGGAAAGCCGCAGGATGTCTACGATGATCCCGTTAACCTCTTTGTTGCCAAGTTCCTGGGAACCCCGCCTATCAATGTATATGACGGAAATATAAAGGACGGCGAGCTCTATATCGGTGAAGATAAGATCCTCGGTAAGGACTATGTCAAAGATACAAAGGACGGCGACGTATATGTCGGCATCCGCCCCGAAGGATTTGTCCTCGATAAGGACTTAAGCGGCAGGGAAGGCACGCTAAAGGCTGAACTCAAGGCGATCGAAGTAATGGGCAGGGATACGAGCGTGGTATTTAAGCATCAGGCATCGGAATCTCCTTCAAGAGCTATCGTCACGGCCGATAATAATATCGATCATAAGGCATCCGAGATCAGATTCTCGGTGAACCCCAAGAAAGTATTCGTTTTCGCAAAGGACAGTGAGGAGAGGCTCATATGAGGCAGAATAACCTTAAGGCCTGGCTCTACTTATTGCCCGCGATCTTATTCCTCGGGGTGTTCATGGTATATCCTTTGCTGGATGTACTCGTCTACTCGGTCGAGGAAGGTTATAACTCGGCATCGCAGACGTCGTTTGGAACGGGAATGTATAACTATTCCTATGTTCTTCATGATCCGTATTTCCTTCAGGCCATAAAGAATACATTCATAATCGTAATAATCACGGTTCCTCTGTCGACGGGACTTGCGCTCCTTATAGCTCTCGGTCTTAACTCGATAAAGAAGCTGAAGGAGCTCTTTCAGACAATATTCTTCCTGCCGTATGTAACAAATACGCTCGCGGTAGGACTTGTCTTCATGATCATGTTCAAGAAGACGCCCTATACGGACGGTCTTATCAATATGGTTCTCGCGATCTTTAAGACGGGCCCCATAGACTTTATCGACGGCCCTTACTGGGCGAAGATGTTCGTCATGTGCTTTTATACGATCTGGGTCGTACTTCCGTTTAAGATCCTGATCCTTACGAGCGCGCTGGCATCCGTAGACGAAGTCTACTACAAGGCCGCAAAGATAGACGGTACATCGAGGCTCCGTACCTTTACGAGGATCACTCTCCCGATGATATCTCCCATGATCTTCTACCTTGTGATCACGGGATTTATCGGTGCTTTCAAGGCATATTCGGATGAGGTCGCGATCTTCGGAACCAATCTTAATGCGGCCGGAATGAATACGATCGTCGGATATGTTTACGACATGCTCTACGGAGATTCGGGCGGATATCCGTCCTATGCGTCGGCGGCGGCACTCATCCTGTTCGCCATAGTATTTACGATAACCTGCATCAACCTGCTCATCAGCAGGAAGCAGCCTGTGTGATCGGAGGTGTGTGATCATGGAAAATGACTACGCCAGGATAGGTAAGCAGGCAAAGACCGGTGCGATCATAAGAAAGACGGTGACATATGTACTCCTCTCGCTTTGGGGACTTATCGTATTATTCCCGTTTTACTGGATGATCCTTACGTCGTTTAAGAGCTACGGCAGTTACAACTCCGAATATGTTCCGAAGATGTATACGACATCTCCCACGTGGCAGAACTATAAGGATGCATTTACTCAGGTAACTTTAGGAAAGTATTTCGCCAACACGTTGATCTTCACGCTCGTTACGACGGCGCTCATGATGATCGTTATCGTGTTCGCGGCATTCGCTTTCTCGAGGCTTCAGTTCCGCGGAAAGAATCTGGTATTTACACTGTTCCTGTCGCTCATGATGATCCCGAATGAGCTCGTTATCATAACGAACTTCGTTACCATCACGAACCTCGGACTTCGAAATACTTTCGCGGGTCTGATACTCCCGTCGGTAACCTCGGTATTCTACATCTATCTGCTCAAGGAGAACTTCGAGCAGATCCCCGATGAACTCTATAAGGCCGCAAAGGTCGACGGAACTTCTGATCTGAAGTATCTCTTCAAGGTCATGATACCGATCTGCCAGCCGACCATCGTTACGATAATAATCTTAAAGGTCATTGAGTGCTGGAACTCATATGTATGGCCCAGGCTCATCACGGATGACGCGAACTATTTCCTCGTATCCAACGGTATCCAGGAGATAAGGGAGAACGGCTTCGGACGTGAGAATATCCCTGCCATGATGGCGGCGGTCGTTGCGATCTCAGTGCCGCTCATAGTACTGTTCCTGATCTTCCACAAGAAGATAATGGCAGGTGTCAGCAGAGGAGGTACAAAGGGATGATATCAATTAAGAAGATAATATCCGTAGTCCTCTCGGGCACGATCCTTGCGGCATCGGCGGCATCGCTCACCGCGTGCCACAGCGCGCATGTACGAAATGATTTTGTCGTGCCGGATTCTTTCGATACGAGCAGGCAGTATGAGATCACATTCTGGGCGAAGAACGATACGAACAGGGCGCAGACCAAGATCTACGAGCAGGCGATAGAGTCTTTCGAGGAGCTCTATCCCAATATCACCGTAAATCTCCGTCTTTATACGGATTACGGAAAGATCTATAACGACGTAATAACGAATATAGCGACCAATACTACGCCTAATGTCTGCATCACATACCCCGACCATATCGCGACATATATGACGGGCTCTAATGTAGTCGTGCCGCTCGACGATCTTTTCTCTGATCCGCAGTATGGCCTCGGAGGAAGTGAAGTCAGGTTCGACGGACCGACATTTGACGAGCTGGTCCCTCAGTTCATAGGCGAGTGCAGGCTCGATGATCACTACTATGCGATCCCGTATATGAGGTCTACGGAGGCGTGCTACGTTAATAAGACTTATGTCGAGGCGTTAGGCTATGAGCTCCCCGAAGTCCTGACATGGGATTTTGTCTGGGAAGTATCCGAAGCCGCTATGGCAAGAAATGATGACGGTTCATTCGTAGTAAATGATCAGATGACCATGATACCGTTTATCTATAAGTCCACGGATAACATGATGATCCAGATGCTCACTCAGCAGGGTGCGGGTTATTCGAGCCCCGACGGTACGATCGAGATCTTTAACGATACGACGAGAGGGATCTTATCGGAGATAGCGACTCATGCGCAAAGCGGAGCATTCTCGACTTTTAAGATATCGAGTTATCCCGCGAACTTTTTAAATGCCGGTCAGTGCATCTTTGCGATCGACTCGACGGCAGGTGCGACATGGATGGGTTCGCATGCTCCCAATATCGATATCAGTGCGGATAAGCTCATCGATTTCGAGACCGTTGTATATCCCGTTCCGCAGTACGATCCTTCGAATATGAGGATGATCTCCCAGGGACCTTCGGTCTGCGTGTTTAATAAGGATGACCCTCAGGAAGTCTTGGCTTCGTGGCTCTTTGCGCAGTATCTCCTGACCGATGAGGTGCAGATGGGATATGCCGAGACCGAGGGGTATGTTCCCGTTACCTTGAAGGCGCAGAATAATCCCGAATATCTCGATTATCTCGCGCGTGCGGGTGAAGACGATACTACCCATTACGATATCAAGATCGCGGCTTCTCGGATGCTCATCGAAAACGCGCCGAATACTTTCGTGACGCCTGTGTTTAACGGCTCGACGTCGCTTCGAGATGCGGCGGGTCAGATGATCGAAAATACGGTCAAGAGCGTAAGGCGTGGCGGCACCGTGGATGATCAGTATCTCGACGCGCTCTTTGAGGATGTAAAGTCGATGTACCGCCTCGATCAGTACGGCAAGATAGACCTTGGCCCGATGCCCGAAACATCTGTCATTTTGCTCACATGTCTGGGCGTTACCTGGGTTTTAATTGGTGCATATGTAGTTTATGGACACGTAAAACGCAAAAATACGTGATTTGACCCTCATAAGTCGTATAATTATGGTGACCTCGGGAAGGGATCTCGGGGTCATCAATTCTTTTGTTAAAAGGAAAAAGGAGAAAAAATTATGAAGAAGTTTCTTGCGGTAACACTTACTGCTGCTATGGCTCTTTCTCTCGCTTCATGCGGAAGCACAGAGGAGACAACTGTAGCTACAACAGCTGCAACAACAGCAGCTGAGACATCAGAAGAGACAACAGAGGCAACTGACGCTGAGGAGACAACAGCTGCTGCGGACGATGCTCTTGCAAAGAGCGAAGGCGTTATGACATACGAAGAGTATGTTGCTGCTGACCTTGATACAGAGGTTGTTATCGAGGCTTTCGTACAGGCTAAGCAGTCCTGGTGGGATGACAAGGCTACTGTATATCTTCAGGATCCCGACGGAGCTTACTTCTGCTATAACATGGCTTGCTCCGAGGACGACTACGCTCTTCTCGTGATCGGTCAGAAGATCAAGGTTACAGGTTATAAGTCCGAGTGGTCCGGCGAAGTTGAGATCATCGATGCTACTTTCGAGATCGAGGACGGTAGCTGGGTAGCAGATCCTACAGACGTTACAGGAATGCTCGGTACAGCTAATCTCATCGACATGCAGAACCAGTTCGTATCTTTCACAGACATGACTGTTGAAGCTACAAGGATCGACGGCGATGACACAGAGTACGCTTTCCTTTACAACTGGGACGGTTCCGGAAGCCAGGGCGATGACCTCTACTTCACAGTTTCCGTAGACGGACAGAGCTACACATTCACGGTTGAGTCTTACCTTTGCGACAGCTCAACAGAAGTTTATCAGACAGTTGAAGGACTTCAGATCGGCGACACAGTTGATATGGAAGGCTTCCTTTACTGGTACGAGGGCGTTAACCCCCACATCACATCCGTTACTGTTAAGTAATAGATCTGATCGAAAGTGATCTACAGAGCCGTCGGGCCTTTTCACAAGGGCTCGGCGGTTTTTATTTGTGGTAAGATATTAGTAGTCAAAAGGGGGCGATCCTGATGTTCGTAAAAGCTAATAACATAACCGAGGAATTCGGCGAATATATCTACCATTACACCACCATGAAGGCCCTCTTCGGGATCATCAAGAACAAAGAGTTCTGGTGGGGCAACACTTCCACGATGAATGACAAGAAGGAGCTTATCGAGTTCACGAACAAGATCGAGAGTGCCGTGCGAAAGGATTTCAAATCGGTATCTCCCGTGCGTGTTGACATGTTCTGTGATCTTATCGAAAATGCGTCCAAGGAGTATCCTTTCGCGATGTGCTTCTCATCTCAGGAAGAGGACGCTTCGCAGTGGGAAAGATACGGCGACCGCGCGACCGGCGTGTGCCTCAAGATAAATACCCGCGTTTTCGCCGACCTGCTGTCAGGATGCAACGTTGTCTTTAATAATGTCTATTACGATTCGGATATCCGAAAGCATTCATTCTATTCGATACTCAAGGATTATTTTGAGACGGGTGTCGTCAATACGGACGGCGCAGATACTGTCGAAAGACTCGTGTCGAACATAATAACGAATGCGCCCAGCTACAAGAACAGGAGTTTCTGGGCCGAGTGCGAAAGGCGTGTATACACCCTCGTAGGAATGCCTTTCTGCAGATCGTCCGAAGCATACCGCTACGAATATGAGTGCAAGGAGCACGAGGTAAAGAGATACCTCAAGATCAAGTACGATCTGCTGTGCGCGGAGCAGGGCATCAGTCACGATACGTTGTTTGAGGAACTGGTAGTCGGACCTCGTTCGAATCAGAATCTCGACGAGCTACGCGCCTTCCTGACCGACCTCGGCTTCCCGCGCCTCGCCGAACACATCAGGATGTCAGACTGCCCGCTGAGGTGAGGGCGGATTCTTTCGATTGGGGTGGAGCTCCTTCGTTTGAAGAACGTATGCTTTCAGCGCAGAGGATCCCGAGTGTTGATCTGACGGATTGCGCGATCGCTTCCATAGACGGCATATAGTTTTTGTCTCCGGAGATGAGGGTTAGATCTCTGCCGGGATATATTCCGTTGTATGAATAGATCTTGAGCTTGTCGAATGCATCGTTGGCATACGATGATTCGCTCAGCATTCCGAGACACTCTATCAGGAAGACACGACCAAGTTCGCGAACTGCGACGGCGAAGTCCGGAGTGAATTCAACGGTGGTATTATCTCCTGCAAACCGTGAAGGTACGTTTAATGATAGCAACGGTTCGTATTTCCACTCAAGACCGAGATCCTTCAACGTTTCCGCCGTCATGAGCTCAATTCTTGAACGATACCTCTTACCGTCGGAAGTGTACTCGGTTGTGATAGGATGTGAATTCGAATATTCCGCCCAGCTGTTGTAATTCTGTATTGTCAGTATTCCGTCGTTTCGGTCGGCAATACTGATGCCCGCCGCTGCTGTTGCGATAGGCACATCGTGATTGGCGCTCCACTGTGCGATGAGCTGATCGCGTTCGGTCTTTAGTTTTAGTGAGAGTGCGAGCATTTGCTCGTAGTGTGCCCGCTTCGGAGAATTAGGGAAAACTTTTCTGTATTTGTATGTTCCGTATGTAGAGGGCATTTTAACTCGTATTATCTCCTCGCCTGTTGTGATCTGCGGTAATGCGTTGATCCTTTCGGAAAGGTGACGATAGCGAGCACATATAAGTTTGTCCGGTAAACGATTCTGTTCCATAGGGTCAATATACAATGCCTCTGCGTGACTGTGGCACCAAAATTTCGACATTTTTCGACAAAGTTCGACAAAATGCGGTTTTTCCTTGATTTTAAGATAATGTGCTCTTATAATGTTCCGCTTCGCATCTGATAAATCCGTACACTCGGAGTCAGTAGCTGAACTTCGTGGACAAATACACGGACAAATCTCATCCGATTTGGTAGTGTTTTTGGTAGTGAATGATCCATGGACAAATTGATGGACAAATTAGTTCGAATTTGGCAGGGTATTTGTCCGTGGGGAGTCCATTCGAGTAGTATTGGCTCGCACGATCAGCGAAAGCACCCGGCGGCCGGGACGAACCCGCATCCCGAAAGGCACCCGCGCCGCCGCACGCCCGCGTAACTTCCCCCGCGCCGCCGCGCCCCATCACCGCCGGCACCCGCACAACTTCACTCGCGGCCCGACTGAAAGCCCGCTGCCCCGCGGCGCGCGCAAAACGGCACTTATATCACAAAAACGCCATTTTTCAACGCGGTTCTGAACTGTAAGTGTCAATAATTTGTGCTATACTGTCAACATATTTATCTAACTAAAACAAAGAAGGTGAACTCTATGAGCAAAGACATTGATTGGTCCAACTTAGGATTCGGCTATGTACCTACAGACAAGAGATTCGTGGCTAACTTCACGAACGGAGCTTGGGATGAGGGAGCACTTATCGACGATCCCATGGTTACTATGAGTGAGTGTGCAGGTGTCCTTCAGTATGCACAGACATGCTTCGAGGGACTTAAGGCATACAGGACTGAAGACGGCAAAGTCGTTTGCTTCCGCCCTGACCTCAACGCAGCAAGAATGGCTGATTCCTGCAGAAGACTTGAGATGCCCGTATTCCCCGAGGATAAGTTCGTTCAGGCTTGCCTCGACGTCGTAAAGGCAAATCTTGACTTCGTACCTCCCTACGGTTCAGGTGCTACACTTTATTTAAGACCTTATATGTTCGGTATCAATCCCGTTATCGGTGTTAAGCCCGCTAATGATTATCAGTTCAGGATCTTCTGTACACCCGTAGGTCCTTACTTCAAGGGCGGCGTTAAGCCCATCACGATCAGAGTATCCGATTTCGATCGTGCTGCTCCCAACGGTACAGGTCACATCAAGGCCGGCCTTAACTATGCTATGAGCCTTCATGCTATCGTTGATGCTCACAATCAGGGTTATGCCGAGAATATGTATCTCGATCCCAAGACAAGGACCAAGGTAGAGGAGACAGGCGGAGCTAACTTCATCTTCGTTACTAAGGACGGTACGCTTGTTACTCCCAAGTCTGATTCTATCCTTCCTTCCATCACGAGAAGATCTCTGTGCGTAGTAGCAGAGAAGTATCTCGGAATGAAGGTCGAGCACAGAGAAGTATTCCTCGATGAGCTTTCAGACTTCGCTGAGTGCGGCCTTTGCGGTACGGCGGCAGTTATCTCTCCTGTCGGCAAGATCGTTGATCACGGCAAGGAGATCGCATTCCCCAGCGGCATGGAGGAGATGGGTCCCTGGACTAAGAAGCTCTACGATACACTTACAGGTATTCAGATGGGTCGTATCGAAGCACCCGAGGGCTGGATCAGAGTCATCGCCGAGTAAGAAGTTACCTATCGGAAAACAATACGTTAACAATGGCCTCCGCCGGACTTTTAAGGTCCTGCGGAGGCCTTTTTCTGTGATAAAATCCATGCATAAGGAGATGAAGTCTTATGGGCAGAAAGAACAAAGTCTTAAGGGTTCTGATGTGCATGGCAGCAGGCCTTATAATGTCCTTTAATATCAGGTCATTCGTACGATCGGGCGACCTTTTGCCGGGCGGCTTCTCGGGCCTTTCGATCCTTATCCAGAATATCTTCGGCAGGCTCCTCGGCATCAGCATCCCGTACGGTCCGATCTATGTTCTCCTTAACATCTTCCCGGTCATCTTGAGCTTTCGAAAGATAGGCAAGAGGTTTACCGTTTACTCCTGCATCACGATCGCGATCGTGGCGTTTCTAACGGACTTTATACCCGTCTTCGAGATCACTTCCGATGTTCTTCTCATAAGCGTCTTCGGAGGCCTTATAAACGGCATTGCGGTGTCGCTGTGTCTTAATGCCGGGGCGACGAGTGGAGGCACGGATTTTATCTCGATCTATTTCTCGGAGAAGTTCAAGATAGAGACATGGAACTACATCCTGCTCTTTAACGTATTCGTTCTCGTGTGCGACGGTTTCCTCTTCGGATGGGATAAGGCGCTCTACTCGATAATATTCCAGTTTGTATCCACGCAGGTCGTTAATGCGATGTATAAGAGGTATCGAAAGGATACTCTCTTTGTCGTCACGGAGCACCCCAAGGAGATCGCCGAGCTCATCAACAGGCTCACGAACCACGGCGCTACCAGGATGAATGCGGAGGGAATGTACGAGGGTAATAAGAAGAGTCTCATATATTCTGTTATAGACAGCGAAGAACTCAAGCATATAATGGAAGAGATCCGTAAAGCCGATCCCGATGCATTTATAAATGCAATAAGGACCGATCGTATAAGCGGAAGATTTTATATGAGACCTAACGATTGACGGAGGAGATATATGAACGGACTTTACATCAATACATCTGCCGATCTTTTTATCAAGATGTATCCGGTCTTTGAAGTGATCGGAGAAGATGTGACTAAGTATAACTGGCTGGTATCGGAAGTCGGGCCCTGGGACAGCATCTTCCCGAAGTATTCGGAAAAGAGCGACAGGCACGAGAATGAGGCGTATCACTTCATAAGCGGAGAGCAGCTTCAGAGGGCGCTCTACGATAACAGGATGCAGGTCATGAATTACGGCGCGCTGGCGGCTTTCGAGAAGGATATAAAGCTCGAAAGCATCCTCGAAGGCGGTCTCCTGAAAGCCGATTTTTACGATGAGCTCTGGACCAATCCCGTAAGGATGCAAAACAGTAATTCTCAGATCGAGATCGTAGCTGTCGACGGCACGAAGCTTCAGGTAAAGAGCTTGGATGACGGACTACTGGATCGTTTCGAAAAAGCTTATCCGAATGCGGTCGACCTCGAAAAGTATAACGAAGGCGTAATGAGAAAGCAGGCGAGTGCCCCGGGCGCTAAGTCCGGCGACACCGAAAAGGCTAAGGGCGGCTTCTTTTCCAAGCTGTTCGGAAAGTAGTAGAATAACCTTACGATAAACTTGATCAGGAAAGGATAATGACCATGAAACGCGGCGGAATGTTTTATGAGATCTCGTTTTTCTTTGTAGTCGTATATGCTTTTGTCTCGAAGTGGGTAGCAGATCCTCGTGTCTGCCTTATCGCACTCGGAGCGCTCGCATTGGCGGCTATCTATGAATTGCTCTATATACTGTTCCTGGGACGAAAGGATTTTGTTTCCTTCGGACGTGCTCTTGCCATCGCGGGATTTTATCTCTCGCTCGATGTCCTGATACTGGCTCTTACATATTTCTGCATTGAGTTCTATTTCGGCAGTACGGTCGCGGGGCTGTTCTCACTCAACGGTTTCTTCGAATTCTATTCGATACCGATCGTGATCAATACTCCTTATCTCGGCGCTATCCCGATCGCAGTCAGCATCTTATATATGCTCATCTATACGATCGTTACGAAGCGTAAATACTTGAGATCATCTTATTGATCCTTTATTCATGGTAAAATAGATCATAGTGTAAAAGGAGGTCTTATCTATGGCAGTAACACTTTATCGCTGCAAGCATTGCGGCAACATTATCATCAAGATCGTTGACAGTAAAGTCCCCGTAGTCTGCTGCGGTGAGAAGATGGAGGAACTGATCCCCGCTTCCGTTGATGCGGCAGTAGAAAAGCATGTTCCCGTTGTAACTGTAGATGGCAAGGTCATCAGAGTTTCCGTAGGATCTGTAGAGCATCCCATGACAGCTGAGCATTACATCTCACATGTTATCCTCGAGACAAATGCAGGAGTACAGATCGCCGAGCTCAATCCCGGTGATAAGCCCGAAGCAGTATTCGCAATGGTAGAAGGCGCAGAGATCATCGCTGCATACGCATACTGTAATCTCCACGGTCTCTGGAAGAGCTGACAGGGAGACCTGTTCAGTCAGATAGATACTTATCTATCTTGGTACAAATAAAGCAAAAAGAAAGAACCTCGGCCATATGACCGAGGTTCTTGTTGTGATCGTTTACTGATCGCTATTAGGAGTAGCTGTCCATGATGGTGGAGAATGCGCCTGTAGCGATGTTGAAGATCAATGCACCGATCCAGAGAACGATACCGATGATAGAAAGTACCATACCTGCTGTGCACTTACCGCTTGTGTTACCGGCGTTCTTAGCCTGAAGAGCCATGATAAGTCCTACAACTGCACAAGGTCCGCAGCAAAGGATACCTACAATACCAAGTACGAGCGCAGCGGTAGCCTTGCCATCCTCGGGCTGTCCGTCGATCACGGGTGCATTGGTGTAATTTTCATTTTCCATTTCAAAATCCCCCAAGTTAAAATTTTCAGAATAACTCTGTATTTCTTATTATACAGTAAATTGCGCTAATTCCAACTGCAACGTACAAAAATATTTTATTCCACTTAGGTATATCGCGCTTTGCGGAGGTCAGATATCTGACGTATAAAAGCTCCGAAAAGGTAAAAGGCCAAAGAAAGAACATGACATGATTATCATTTAGAGCTTCCTTGAACTGAAAGTGAGACATGTGCATGAACATATGCGAGATTCCGCACGCGGGACACTTATAACCGGTCGTCTTATAGAAATAGCAGGGGATACCGAAAGACGTATATTTCAGCACGAAATAATACGCGGTTCCCAGCGTCAGGATCAATATCGCTGTTATGAGTGTATCTCTTGCCGGCTTGGACATTATCTCCTCCTTATTTCCGTACATATTATAGCCTAAAGTTCGCGGCTTTTGGCCCCGGTTCTGAGTGCGGGATAGCGGGAATTCCAACTTAAACTTTTCTTAATCATTTTTTTATCCTAACTCAACACCCGATTGGTAATATATCCATTGTAGAAAGAGAATAAGGTTTATAGGAAGGAAACTATCCGATTATGGCTAAGAAAAAGAAAAAGTGGGTTGCCCCTCTGGTGATCACATTAAGTATCGTAATCCTTATGGGCGGAGGTCTTGCGTTCCTGAGCAAGACGATGGAGAAAGCAACTGCTATGCTCGCAAAGCCCGGTGAAGCTCAGGTTACAAAGATGAGCATCATAAGTACCGTAGACGGCAGCGGAAATCTCACCGCCGCAGATACTTACGATATCAATATCCCGACTGAGCTCATCATCTCCGAGACATTAGTCGAGGTAGGTGACGAAGTACACGAAGGTGATGTCATCGCAAATATCGATCCCGCATCCATCACGACCGCTATCGTAAGCGCTCAGAGCGAGCTTGATAATATCGATAAGGTCCTTAAGGATACACACGATATGACTGACTACGAGATCGAAGAATATCAGACAAGACAGGAATACCTGAACAATAAGATCGATATCCTAACGGCATTCTATCTTAATCCCTTTATCGTAGCTACTCAGGACGGAGTGGTTACTCAGCTCGGAAGCAACAGCGCATCTGATAATACTTCGGGCGTAGATCTGTCGGGCTATTCCGATCTTCTCGGTAAGCTCGATTCGGGTGACGATCAGACAACTACTGATACGAACGCGGACTCGACACCTGACAGTACATCAGATACTGCGGAGCAGACTGATGCTTCAGAGACTCAGCCTGCAGAGTCTTCCACAACTGCCGAGCCTTCAGAGACAGAGGCTCCCGCTGAGACGGCCGCACCTGCCGCGACTGAGCCTTCTGCTCCTGCGACTCCCGCAGTTACGGCTGAATACATCACTGATCTTACGGGTCTTGAGATCACGGCTCCCGCAGACGGCGCAACACCTCAAAGCGAGATCGAAGAGACAGACCGTTATACAGGTACTATCAGATGGGTCGGCGCCGGCGATACTTTCGGCCCCGGAACATCTTATACGGCAATGGTCGCTCTTGAGGCTAAGGACGGATATATCTTTGCTGATGCCGAAAGCCTTGAGTACGATATCGAAGGTTCATCTAACGTTGTTGCGACAGTACTCGGTAATTCCTGCATGCTGATGATCACTTTCGAGCCTACGGAGGGTTCTGCTCCTGCAGCACAGCCGAGCACGACACCTTCTGTTTCCGGTGTTGATTCTGCCATCGCAGCACTGCCTTCAGACTTTGACGTAAATGAATTCCTTGCAGCTTATGCCGGATCAACAACGCCCAGTATCTCCGATTATGCAGCGCTCTACAGTGCATCAAATGCATCTAACCTGAGCGCTCTTGCTTCTGCTTATTCGGGTAGCGCATCTTCAGGTTCAGGCAGACCTTCGACCAATACTTCCGAGAATATGGTCATCACTATCGCAACGACTGATCTTGTTAAGGTCTCTATCGAAGTAGATGAGCTCGATATCCTCGGCGTAGAGGAAGGTCAGACGGCTACAGTATCATGCATCGCTATACCTGACCGCGAGTTCGAAGGAACGATCACACACGTTTCCAATATCGCTACTACCGGATCGACCAAGTATAGTGTCGAGATCTCGCTTGATATGGATCCCGATATGAGACTCGGCATGAGCGCAGACGCGAGCATCGTAGTAGGTGAGTCGACAAATGTCCTTTCGATCCCCCTGACTGCACTTCAGCAGAGCGGTGATGAGAATTTCGTCTATACTTCCGTTGAAGAAGACGGAACACTCAGCGGAAGAGTCACGGTTACTACGGGTGTCTCCGACGGTACTGACGTTGAGATCATCGGTGATATCTCCGAAGGTACTACCGTTTATTACGAGCAGAGCGCTGAAAATGCCCTCTCAGCATACATGGATGCTGCCGAATAAAGCGTCGGAGGCATTAGAAGATGATCATATTTAAGGATGTCTGTAAGACATATTACATGGGTGACGAAGTCGTTCACGCGCTCGATCACGCCAACATACATATAAAGCCCGGCGAGTTCGTAAGTATCATCGGTCCTTCGGGAAGCGGTAAGTCAACGCTCATGAACATCATGGGTTGTCTCGACGTAGCTTCTTCCGGTGAATACTATCTGGACGGACTTCCCATCGAGACATATTCCGAGAAGGAACTTGCCAAGATCAGGAACAAGAAGATCGGCTTTATCTTCCAGAGCTTTAACCTGATCTCCACAATGACGGCAGAAGAGAACGTAGAGCTTCCGCTGATCTATCAGGGCGTCGGTATGGCCGAGCGCAAGAGAAGGGTCAAGGAAGCCCTCGAGATGGTAGATCTTTATACGAGAAGAGGCCATACCCCGAATCAGATGTCGGGTGGTCAGCAGCAGAGAGTTGCGATCGCCAGAGCCATGGCGTCAAAGCCTTCGCTCTATCTCGCAGATGAGCCGACGGGTAACCTCGACTCCGCTACGGGTAAGCAGATCATGAAGCTCTTTAAGGAGCTTAATAAGCAGGGAAATACCATCGTTCTTATCACGCACGATGATTCCGTAGCGTGCCAGGCTCAGAGGAGTATCCGTATCATGGACGGTAAGGTCAGTGATATCGAATTCGATAAGGAGATCTCCGAGAAGGAGCATGAGCAGGAGAAGCCTTCGGAGAATCCCGAAGAAGTCAAGATGAGAGGAGGGGCTTACGCATGATCTTTCAGTCAGTAAAGATGGCGCTCAAGTCCATCCTGTCCAACAAGATGAGGTCTTTCCTCACGATGCTCGGCGTTATCATCGGCGTATTCTCTTTGGTCGTACTCGTATCGCTCGTATCGGGAGCTTCGGGAAAGATCACCGATACGATCTCGTCTTTGGGTACCGATCAGATCGATGTCAGCATCTATTCAGACACGGGAAAGCCTTTTACGATGGATGAACTCATAAACGACGTAAAGACTCTTCCTAATGTCGAGAATGTTGCCCCCGAGATGTATTCTGCCGGTATCTTCTCGACACTATCAAAGAGTGAGAAGAGTATCGTATTCGGTACGACTCCGACCCTCCCCGAGGTCACAAACGTTAAGATCGAAAGCGGAAGGTTCCTCATGAACCCCGATATCGAGAATCACAGCAACGTCATCGTTATCAATCACGAGCTTGCCGTAGATGTCATGGGTAGAGCAGATGTCGTAGGTGAATCGATCAGAGTTAACGGCAGAGAGTATATCATCATAGGCGTTACCGAGAAGGAAGCGTCCGGTATGATGGCACTCCTCATGGGTACACCTTACAGGGCGTATATTCCTTATACGACGATGGCAAGAGCTTTCCCTAACGGAAGTCTTAACGTCACATACTTTATCGCTTCCGCAAAGGATGATGATTTCGCTGCGGCGACGCAGGATCTCGAGGATTATTTCGCCAAGAGATATAACAACGATGAGGAAGCCTATTCCATCTATAACGAGTCCACGATCACGGACAGCATGGGAAAGATCACGGGTGTCCTGTCAGTCCTACTCGGAGGTATCGCAGGTATCTCGCTCCTCGTAGGCGGTATCGGTATCATGAACATCATGCTCGTATCCGTTACGGAGAGAACGAGGGAGATCGGTATACGAAAGGCTATCGGTGCGCAGCCCAGGGTCATCATGCTCCAGTTCCTTATCGAGGCTATCGTATTGAGCCTTATGGGATGCCTGATCGGAATCGGATTTTCGTGGTTCACGATGCAGGTTATCAACATAATCGGAAAGGTCGACTTCGGATTGTCGCCTACAGTTATCATCGTAGCAGTCGCATTCTCCATGGGAGTAGGTATGATCTTCGGACTCTATCCCGCGAGAAAGGCCGCAAGGATGAGACCTATCGATGCACTGAGATACAACTGATCCTCAGTTTGATTCACACATAAAAAGAAATACCTCGGCTCATTGATGCCGAGGTACTTCTTTGCTGTTTTAAATATCGGATGCTCAAGATCAGATCAACTGATTCTTTCTTGAGTGACGAACTGCGAATACGATCGCACCTGCAGCGATAAGTGCGATACCTGCTATGGAAGTGGAAGAAGTCGTATGCTCACCCGTAGATACGGTTCCCGAAGGAGCAGTAGTGGGAGTAGGTGTAGCAGTTGCTTCTGTCTCGTCAGCTGCCTTGGATGTCTCACTTGTTCTTGCTTCACCGAGAACGGATGCTGCAGTTGTTTCACTGCTTGCAGCAACTGTTGTTGTTTCGGAAGTGGTAGCCTCAGTAGTCGTCTCGGAAGCGGCAGTAGTTGTCGTAGCTTCCGTAGTAGTCTCGGATGTCTGAGTAGGAACGGGTGTGGGATCGGCGCTGATGTGACGGTTAACAAGATCGATATCTACGACATAAGACTCGCTGAAATCAAATGTATAAGAACCGTCGCCGTTATCAGTAAGAGTCGAGTTAGGAGATGTGATGCTGTCCGTATTACATGTGCTGTCGGTATTGGCATCGGACTCTGATATCGTTATGCGATAGTTGATGCTGTCGAATCCGGAGATGTCTACATTCTGGCCGCTCATGATGTTGATCGAGACATTACCTACGCCGTCTGTCGTAAGATTCTGAACGTCTACATTACCGTCTCTGTCAGTGAAAGTGAATGTGAATACTTCGTTAGCGCAGGGTCTGATGCCGAGTGTATCGAAGAAGTTAAGGTCGATCGTGAAGCCGAGTGTATCATCGATACCGTTATAGTCCTCGACTGCATCAAGTCCGTCAACTACAGTCTTGTCGATAGTGAAGGATGTCGCGATGGGTACAAATACATTACCGATAGTATTCTGATAATGACCGTCGATGCAGTAATAGAAATAAGCATCGTGATCGGCGAAAGTGTAATGCGGCTCTGCATTGAGCTGGTTCTTGATGTCCATAAGATCAAGATTCATCGTCGTAGTAGTGCCGTCATAGTAGGAATCACAGAACTTACCGCATGTAAGATACCAGACGAGATCCTGCATGGGGATGTTATGAAGATCCATCTGATCATGCTTGATTATGAGGTTCAAGAGGAGGAGCCTTACTTCTGCATCGTCCTCAGCTGTGAATGTCTTGTCCTCGTTACCGAACTTACGGCTGTGTGCATATGTGCAGTAATCGAAGATCGAGTAGGGCATATCCGAGAGTCTGTGCCTTGTATATTCACCCTGATTAGGTGAAGGCTTAGATCTGTTAAGACAATATGTGTGACCGTGGATGATATTGTTCGCACTGTCATATACATTGTCATCCGTATCGAATCCGTTGATCGTGTATATCTCGTTACCGTCTGCAGCCGAGATATCGGCACTCAAGATCTGGATAGGTAAGAATATCGCAAGTATAAGCGAAAGTATCCTTACCGCGAGCTTACATGTTCCCTTACTCATCGTGTTCCTCCTCGAATATCAAATCTATGGCATTTTTATCAAAAACGCTAACATTTTATATTATTTATTATATAGACGTCAATAAAAACTGAGGAATGCCGGTTGATGCATCGTATGAAGTTTTTGCGCTATCACAAGAAAAAAGACCGTGAAACCTGTATGGTCTCACGGTCTTGATTGATCTATCGGCGGTATGTTATCAGTCGTGCTGTACCTTTGTGCGGCGGATCGTAAATACTACGACGCCCATTGCGATAAGTGCGATACCTGCGATCACGCGGGATGCACCTGAAGCCTCTCCCGTTGCGACCGTACCGGAAGGTGCGGATGTGGGAGTAGGTGTAGCAGTTGCTTCCGTCTCGTCAGCAGCCTTGGATGTCTCTTCTGTTCTTGCTTCACCGAGAACGGATGCTGCCGTTGTCTCTTCGCTTGTTTCAACTGTAGTAGTCTCTTCAGCTGTAGTCGTAGTAGCCTCTGTTGTTGTCTCGGAAACAGTTGTCGTAGCTTCCGTAGTCGTCTCGGATGTCTGAGTAGGAACGGGTGTAGGGTCAGCGCTGATGTGACGGTTAACGAGATCGATATCTACTACATAGGACTGGCTGAAGTCGAATGAGTAGGATCCGTCTCCGTTGTCCGTAAGTGTAGAGTTAGGAGATGTGATGCTGTCCATGTTGCATGTACTGTCTGTGTTAGCATCGGACTCCGAGATCGTTATACGGTAGTTAACGCTGTCAAACCCGGAGATGTCTACGCTCTGACCGCTCATGATGTTGAGCGAAAGATTTCCGACACCGTCAGTAGTAATGGTCTGAACCGTTACGTTGCCGTCTCTGTCAGTGAATGTAAATGTGAAGCTCTCGTAAGCTACGGGTCTTATACCGAGTGTATCGAAGAAGTTGAGGTTGAGCGTGAAGCCGAGTGTATCATCGATACCGTTATAGTTCTCGACTGCATCAAGTCCGTCAACAACAGTCTTATCGATAGTAAAGGAAGTAGCAACGGGAACGAAGAGCCCGCCCAATGTGTTCTGATACTGACCATTCTCGCAGTAATAGTAATAAACATCGTAATCAGCGAATGTGTAGTGAGGCTCTGCATTGATCTGAGCCTTGATGTCAGAGATGTAGTCTGTATCCATCGTATAGTTCTCGCCGACATAGTAAGAATCACAGAACTTACCGCATGTAAGGAACCACATCACTTCCTGCATGCTCCAGCCGTGACGGTCGATGCTGTCCTGCTTGATAAGGAGGTTGAGGATAAGGAGACGTACTTCAGCATCTTCCTCAGCCGTGAATGTCTTGTCCTCGTTACCGTACCTTGCTGCGTGCTGATAAGTACAGTTATCGAAGATGGAAAAAGGCATATCCGAGAGTCTGTATCTCGAATACACGCCCTGGCTCGGTGAAGGCCTCGAGCGGTTCAGACAGTAAGTATGTCCGTGAATGATGTTGTTGTTGGCATCGTAGATGTTGTCATCTCTGTCGTAGCCGGTGATGGTGTAGAACTCTGTCGCTTGAGCGGCAGCTACATCAGCACCGAAGAACTGAAGCGGAAAGATGACAGCCAAAGCCATAGCCAACACAGTGACCCAGATCCTCAAGGTTCTCTTTTGCATGTTCGTTCTCCTTTTCGGGGTGATATCAGTCTTGCAGTCGTGTTCAGGGTATATTAAGACCTGAAAGAGACTTGATACAAAAACTGATGTTTCTTAAAAATCCTCTTCTTAAATCCTCTGATGGGAATCTTTCAAATGTGAACAAAAACTATTCTCTTCTTAACAATCCGTTAACATTTTATACAGAATTCATCTGATAGTCAATTAACCGTTAAGTTATTTCTGTTGATTTATAGCACGAGAATTTACCCCGAGAATGGTGAAATTGCACAATGAAAAACAGCGCCGAATGGGTCGACACTGCTTTCAAATTGGAAGTTATGGGATAGTTGGTTGTCAATCGTAGGGTGTCGATAGGGTCGTATTCGTTACGGGTTTACCGACACATTCTCGAATTGTTAACAATTCGTTAACATCATTATAGAATAGCTAAATCTCAAGTCAATACTTTTGTTGGAAGATAAATTGATCTATCCTATTAAGAACAAGACCGATTATCAGATTTTCTTCTTGTTCCTACCGGATCTTTGCTGTTTGCGCTGAAGTTTCTTCGACAGTTCATTCTTCTCTTTTTTCTTTTTGACGACCCTGTCGGTCCTCTTTTCGGAGATAAAGACAAAGTAGCCGTCCTGCTCAAAGACCCTTACTCCGCCGAATACGGAAGTGAGCTTATTCTTGTACCAGTCGAGCCGCTTTGTGACCATGATCATCCTGCCGCCGATACGAAGCTTCTTAAATCCGTCTTCGATAAATGACTTCGCTACGGAAAAATCGGTATGGTACGGAGGGTTCGAAAGGATGAGCGTAAAGTCGCTGTCAGGGACTTCCTTAAGTCCGTCGCTCTTTATGACCCTTATGCCTTCGATCCCGTTGCGTTCAAGGTTTGATCTTGAAAGCTCAACGCCTTCTTCCGAGATATCGCACATCACGACATCGCCGCATCCGCACTTTCGAAGCCAGATGCCGACTACGCCGTATCCGCATCCTAAGTCGAGTGCCTTATCATCCTGAGTTACCGTGACCTTGGATAACATGAACGAAGTCCCCTTATCGATCGATGTAGGGGAGAAGTAGTAGTTGCCCGTATCAAGTGTCAGCTCTTGGCCATGAAGTTCTTCTTTGATGATCATTAGCTCAGCCTCGGATATTCGGTATTATGATGGCGAATACCTTACCATATATATCGCCTAAGTGATAGCGTCCGATCTCGGGGCGCTGAACGAGCTTTATCTTCCAGCCGTGAAGCTCCACGACTTTCCTTGCGATCGACAGTCCGAGTCCCGAGCCGCCCTTGGAAGATCTGGACTTATCTCCCATGACGAAAGGTTCGAAGATATCTGACGCGAGTTCCTTATCGATCTCCTTGCCGCTGTCGCTTATATATATCCTCGTATCATCGGAGTCGGATGTGACCTTAACGCCGATATGAGTTCCTTTGTCGTTATGTTTTACGGCATTGGTAAGAAGGTTCGTAACGACACGCGACATCTGGATCTTATCGGCGGACACCATTATCTTTTCTTCGGGAATATCGATATCAAATTCCATTCCCGCATCTTCCACATCCTGATAAGCAAGCGCTGCGCATTCTCTCACGAGCTCGCATATATCGACAGGTGCTCTTACAAGATCAAATCCGTCACTGTCTAATCTTACATAATTAAAGAGCATCTGAACTATATCGTTCATCCTCTCGGTCTTTGACGTTATCGCTTCGAGATATTCCTGCTCCTTGTCTTTTGATACCATCCCGTCCGAAAGCGCCCTCGCATAACCCGAGACAGTGGTCATGGGAGTCTTGAGGTCATGGGCGATGTCGGAGATCATGAGATATTTCTTCCGCTCACTTTCCTTTTGCTCGGCGGCTCTCTGTTCATCGAGCATCTTGAACTGTCTGGTTACTTTCCTCGCGAATACCATCGATCCCAGAAGAACCGGGAAGAGGACCATGATAAGAAGACCCAGGATCAGGATCACGAGTATAAGGATATCGCCCACGGTAAGCGATGAGATCTTGCTCAGTATCGTGTTGTCGCGCGGTACCTGATCCGCGATCCCGAAATATTTGAGCGACGCATTAAGTGTTGCCGACGCGATATCTCCGCCGAAAGGGATGAGCTTCCCGATCAGATTAAAGAGCGAGTAAAGACCTATGGCCAGCACGAGCACGACCAGGTTTCCCGTCGAGAAGACATTGAAGTCATAAAGCTCCGGGAAGAATTGCCTGATGATCGCGGGAAGAAGGGTATGGCTTATAAACGCGGAGATCAGAAATTCCGCTATGCCTACCGTGATCAGCGTGATCAGGAAATGTCTTATGACGAACTTTCGAAGCTCGGTAACTTCACTCATTACTTTTCCATCCTGTATCCGAGTCCGCGAAGAGTCGTAATGTACTTAGACGGATCTTCGTCGAGCTTGGTCCTTAATTTACTTATGGATACCATGATGTTATTGTCCGAGACGACATACTCGTCGTCCCATCCGCATTCGTATATCTGCTGTTTTGTAAATACCTTTCCCGGGTAGCGCATGAACATCTCCATGATCTTATATTCGACCGATGTGAGCTGCAGCGGTACGCCGCCCTTTGTAAGTGTGCATGAATCCGTATCGAGCACGAGATCCTTTACCGTAAATGTCTCGGCTGCCGCCTTTCCGGATCCGAGGTCATAGTATCTTCTGAGGTTGGACTTAACCCTTGCCGCGACCTCGAGGGGGTTAAAAGGCTTGGGAATATAATCATCCGCGCCGAGGTTAAGGCCGAGTATCCTTTCGACATCGGCAGTCCTTGCGGAGATCATTATCACGGGGATATTGCTCTCATCTCGTATCTCCTTGAGAACGGATAATCCGTCCTTTCCGGGCATCATTATATCGAGCAGGCAGATGTCGGGGTGCTTTTCCTTAACGGCATTAACGGCTTCCATTCCGTCGGATGCCTCAATGATCCTGTAGCCTTCGTTTTCGAGGTAGAGTCTTAAGAGATCCCTTATCTCCTTCTCGTCATCTGCGATCAAAACTGTGTGGTTCATCTTATTCTCCTAAAACAGGAAATACTGACGGGATCGCTCCCGTCAGTTTCCCTTTTACTATATCACATCCTGCTTACCATGCTGTGGGCATTATCTATCAGTTTGCGCTTGCTGTTCCGTACTTAAGAGCCTCATAAAGAGCTGCGTCTGTAGACATCTTGTAAGGATTTACATAGAAGACGTTGAGGATACCGCATGTGAAGAGGGAGAGAATATCCCAACCGATGAATGAAAGATCAAGTACGAATGTCTTCCACTTGTTGCCGTTCATGAGTCTCTTGCTCTCTGCGAAAGCTTCCTTGTCGCTCATACCGGGATTCTCCGAAAGAAGGTAAGGAACCATTCTGTACTCATATGACTTGATGATGCCGGGGATCACAAAGAGAAGGCTCCAAAGGAATACATATACATCACGAAGGAACATTGTCTTTACGACATTCTTGTAGTTTGAATCGAAAGCGAATACGATATTCGACATATTAGCGGGCTCATCAAGGTTCTTTCTGAAGAATCTCTGGCATCCGAGTCTTAAGGGATTAAAGAGAAGAGCCGAAATTGTGATTCCGATAGCGGAGAGTACGAGCATTACGCCGAACATGATGATCGAGAATGCTACGATAGCAATACCTGTGCTTTCATCGATGTCACCTGTCTGCTCCGTGATCTCGTTGGTGATCTCATCTTCGATCTCTTCGGGATCCGTTGTCTCATCTCCCTCGATGGTGAAATTGAATTCGTGATCGTTATCTGAGATATCGTTCATTCCTGTCGTCTCAGTGATCGAGTGGCGAGAGGATGCCAGACTTGAGATCGAGCTTGAGCTGCTTGAGAATCCGCTTACGCCTCCGCCGATTACGGCGATTATCAATGCTGTTACTACGCACTTCCAGAAATTATTCTTAAATGCTGCCTTTCCTTTTGCTTTTACATCTTTCCTATTCCACATAGTCTTGACCTCCTTTATTTGTCAGCCGTGTTTTGTTTTATGTCTACATTCTACGGGGGCATCCTTAACGGACGAACGGGTAAACCTTAACGTAACCTTAACGTTCAATAAAATCGAAAAACATGCAACCGAATCTAAACCGCTCCGTCTTTAGGAATGAGAGGGGAACTCATCTTCTTATATAAGAAAGGTATATTACTTAATTATGAAAAAGATATCTATAGTATCGATACTCCTTACTGCATCACTTCTTACGTCATGCGGTGCGGCAAAGACTTCAGATGATATAAATGAATCAGTGATGCCAAGTGAGACGACAGCTCAGGAGACTACTGCCGCTACGACGGCAGAAACGACGGCGAGACAGCGGATGACTACTGCAACGACCACAGCGGAGACGTCAGAGACTACTGAAGAGACAACAGAGACTTCAGCATCTGCCGCTCCTTCCGAAACGGTCACGGTGTATTCATTAAGTGACGATCAGTTGCAGGATGTATATATCAATGAATATGTAAAGGTATCTACGGCATTTGCCGACGACGAATACAGGCAATATAACCCTTGGGGTGCAGTATATCCCGTGCTCACCATCGATTCCGATGATGCCGAGAGGATCAACAGCGAGATCGAAGAGATGGCCTCGAGATACCCGAACGGTTATACTGTCGACCTGCATTTCGATATCATCCCATATACCGATACGATATTCACTCTTGTTGTTCATGAGTTTAAGGAAAATGCAAAAGTGGTATATCATCCGTATGTTATCGATACGGCTACCGGACATCAGCTGACAAATTCCGAGATCCTCGAGATGACGGGTGTTGATGAGGATACATTCAGGGAAACTGCGCTCGGATCTTTGATGGATTTTTATACCGATAACGATCTGCTTGGCGAGCAAGTGTTCGTAAACGGAGAACTCACTATAAGTGATGAGCTTCAGGCGTATATGGATGAATACAATTACTCCTTCGATACGATCCTTTCCGAAGAAAATATCAGCAGCGATATGCCGATGTTTCCTGATCACGACGGTAATCTTCTCATCGCTCCGAAAGTTCTCTTTAGTGACGGGTATGACCACGTTGTTTTGGACCTTAACGGCGAGTTCATTAACCGGAGCGGATTCCCCGGTGGCGATTACGTGCCTTTTGAGGGTATCCACGTTGGTTTCGACTGGATCGCCATGACGATCTATACCGAGGAATATATTGACGGTGAAGATGAGTCAGTAAAGCTTTATTGGGACGGCGAAAGATTTATCTGAAAAAACGCTTGACCCTCCCCTTGGGGCACCCCTTAAAGTGTTATCATACTGATAACGAGGAGGTCCTCAACATGGACAATAAGATGACATCCGGTGAGATCGCCAAGAAGGCGGGAGTATCCCAGAAGGCAGTTCGCCTTTATGACGAGAAGGGACTTCTTAAGCCTGCAGGTTATTCCGAGGGTAACTATCGACTTTACGATCAGGGTGCACTCGAGATATTGGAGAAGATAGTCGCTTTAAAGCAGATCGGTTTTTCTCTCGAAGAGATAAGAGATAACCTTACAAACGGTGACGCCGGAGATATAAGGGAAGCATTAAATATCCAGCTTCAGATAATGAAGGATAAGCTTTATCAGACAGAGATGGTCATAGATGCGATCACGAGGACACTCAAGCGTAAAGGTGATGATCTCGACTGGGACGATGTAGCCGATATCGTTAGAAACGTAAGCGTTGATCAGAAGGCCGACAGGAACCATTTCGAATGGGTAAGCCACCAGGTCGAAGCGGAAGACTGGTACGTAAGGATCTTTAAGTCTATCGAACCTGTAAAGGATGTTAAGATACTCGATCTGGGATGCGGCTACGCTAAGATCTGGAGAAACAGCTGGGAGAATATCCCTGAGGGCAGCAAGATCTTCGCATACGATCTTCACGGCAGCTGGGCTGATGATTTCGCCGAGTATCTCGAGCAGAACAGAAAGGATCTTCCTTCAGGCGTGGATATCGATCTGAAGTTCATGGATATCGAGGATGCCGCAACCTGGGATATGATCTCGGAGAACCAAAAGTACGACAGGATCATTGCTCACTATCTTTCATATGAGCTCAAGGATCCGGAGAGCATGGTAGCGTCAGCTGCTAAGGTATTAAGTCCTGACGGTTTCTTCTCCATCAACTGCGCGAACGTAAAGTCGCTTGATCTGTTCTTCGATTCACTGATGGCAGAGTGCGGTGTAGATGCGCCCTTTATCAAGAAGTCAATCAGCAGGCAGGAGAACGAAAGAGACGAGTTCAACGCGATGCTCAAGAAGTATTTCGGCAGGATCGAACCTGTGCTTCTCGAGAATACTTTCAGTTATTCCGATGCAGAGGATCTGCTTCGAAAGATGAAGGATACCTATCCCGATCAGGAGAAGTTCTTTAATGCAAACGGAAAGAAGATAAAGGCATTCTTCGAAGAGAAGATCAGCAAAGACGGTGCGATCGTCATGGTCGGTGTAGGAAAGTTCGCGCACTGTTATCTTTGATGAAAGGAAGTGTGTAGATATGAAAGCTACAGTTGTGCTTATAGCAGGTAATGAAGCGGAAAATTACGGCCGAAAGCCATGTGTCACTGAAGCAGACATTCTTCATCCCGAGCCTTGAAGAGATGGAGGAATTCTTCGACAAGTATTCCGCTCAGATACATCCTATTAAGGTAAAGATGGAAGCTCTTCAGCTGTTCCCGAGTGTCGCTATCGGAGGGATCCCTTCAGGCGGTTTGAGCATCAGAGTAGAGCAGTCAGATGAATTAAAGACAGCGCAAAAACTCCTGTTCGAGCAACTCGAAGAGAGGTTCGGTCCGTGCCCCGCAGAGCACGATGACGATTATATATTCCATATGACTGTTGCGATTGGAGGCGCACCCTTTGAGAACTATCAGAAGGCATATGAAGTGTTATCTCAAAGAGAGTATAACGAGGAGTTCTTATTCAGCAGATTGGGACTTCTTTACTACGACGATGACATGATCGTACCGGGATCCTATTTTTGCTACAAGATCGTAGACCTTAAGTGATGCGATAAAGTTGATAAGATGTGAGAAGCGGCATCGGATTTATTATCCGATGTCGTTTTCTTTGTTTGGTATAATCGAATCGGAAGTGAGGTCAGATATATGACTATTAAAGAATATTCTAAATACGATCAGGATGAGATACTGGCTCTCTACGGAGCAGTCGGCTGGATCTCCTATACACAGGATCCCGAAGCTCTTCGTAAGGGATATGAGAATTCACTCCTTATCCTCGGAGCCTATGACGGCGATGAACTCGCGGGAATAATAAGAGTCGTAGGTGATGGTCAGACGATCGTATTCGTTCAGGATATTCTGGTCCTTCCCAAGTATCAAAGGCAGGGTATAGGATCGCAGCTTCTAAAGGCAGTCCTCGACAGATTCAGTCACGTGCGTCAGATCGAACTCGTGACCGATAATACCGAGAAGACGATCGCGTTTTACCGCTCGATGGGTTTTCGCGAATTCTCCGAGATCGGCTGCTGCGGTTTTATGAAAGTGTGAGTAATTTAGGAGTGGATGATTATCTATGGGTGAAATCGTATTTGAAAATAAACATGCCAAACTAAGAGAAATACTGCGTTCTATGATTGGAGCAGTATTGTTAACCTTTGTTTGTTGTTCTTCAAGTTTGCTCACGCGAAGAAAGTCTGTATATATCTATTTAATATTCTTTGGTATTGTGTTGTTGATCGGGATGATGATCGGTCTTTCTTCGGCTGTTAAGATGAAGAAGATGCGAATTGTCGTAAATGACAATGGAATAGAAGTAACTAAAGGTAAAGCGCACGCTTTATACACCTATGACGACTTTGTCAGATGTCAACAGGAAAGACGAACTGAAAAGGTTATTAACAGTCTTGTGATCAACGGAGATGGCGAGTTGCTTTATGTTGACTGCGAAGGGTTCTCGAACAGGGAGTTTTTAAGGATTGCAGATGCAATAAGGATCAGAAAACATGAAATGTCTGAGGTTTATGATGGACGTCAGGATCTGCTCCCTAATGGAAATTATTCAGGATCATACGAACTGAGATTTCCTAAGGTTCTTATGTATGGCAACATGTTTTTGGTTGTTATGACATTATTGATGTGGGGTTTAGTGTTCATCATGTTGTTGCTGACGGGCTTATCAGTGACTGTTCGTTTAATTATCATTCTTGCTTCGCTTTCTACCGTGTTGACATTTTCATATTTAACGCTTTTATATGTGCACCATAGAAAGCAAAAGAAGAGTGTGATCAAAGAACTTCAGATCGATCAGTCGAATCTTGTCGTGAATGATGACATATTGAATTTTGACGAGATCCGAAATGTATATATAACGCCCCCGTATCTGATAAAGGTCGTTAGTGAGAATCGAGTCTTGAAGATCAGGAAAAAAGGTGAATCTCGATATAAAAGCTATATAGTGGAAAAGCGACCTGCAACAATTGAATCCACGGATACATATTATCAACTTTATAACAGCTTGGTAGATGCATGCGAAAGGCATGGGATCAGTATTAGCATGTTTGAGTGAAAAGGCATGAGCGGTGAGAGATTTAATTCTGTTATAGGACAGAGTCAGCGTGTATATGATCTTCTGCTAAAAGAGTTTCGAAGCAGGTTTGACTGGTTTAAGTTAAGTGACGATGACATCGATCCTGAAGTTGTCGGGCTGGGTACTGTCCTGATGGATCATTACATCAATGATCTGGTAATAAACAGGCTTAGTGAAGCTTCCGGATCATCAGATGCGATCAAGCAGTTCTTTGGGTTTATTGAAGAACTGGAACTGTCTGAGGATAACGCCTTGATAGACGCGATCGATACAACGCTTCTGGAGGTCCTGGCTTGTGAAGAAAGGATCAAACTCGAGACTCTGTTGCCTTATTGCGGAACAAATACTCGAAGAGCTATCTACGATTCCGTAAGGTCATTCTACGGTAAGTCTGAACGTGCTCGTGAAATGGAACTGAAGTTTCCGTGTTAATAGTTGAATAACGCATTCAAGCTGAACTTGAAATTCTCGTTGTAACTTCTACCCATACTCGCTAAAATAAAAGTGTAAGAACTTCTATCCTATAGACGGATGGAGGTGATCAGCATGAAAGATCGTCAGACAGTAGACTTCCTTAAAGAAAAGTGGAAGAAGGATATTGTTGCGAAGAAGGCAGAGTGGGATAAGAATCCCGGCTGGCCTGCGAAACTTGTTGAGACGGAGTTTGAAATGAACGGTATCAAGTATGTTATAAGACCTGCGGATATCGGATTATCGGATGATTGCTGGGATCAGGGCTTTATGGAGTCGTTTCAAAGTGTAATGGAAAAAGATCTGAAAGAATACGGTGCGGTAAATATCTATAATACGGGATTTCTTGATTAGGAGAACAGTATGAGTATCGGAAGCAACATCAGACGTTTTCGCGAAGAACACAAACTGACACAGGAACAGGTTGCTGACAGGATCGGCGTAACCTTTCAGGCGGTATCGTCTTGGGAACGTGACGAGTATAGACCTGATACCGATAAGCTTATCCGATTGGCTGAACTTTTCGATATTTCCGTCTCCGCTCTGGTAGAAGATAAGACCAATGTCTTTAAGCCCAAGGATACGATCTATAACTGGGAACACATGAAAACATATGTGAAGAGTACGGCCAAAGCAAGGGGTCTGAATGACACTCTTAAAGCGTTGGATTTCGCGGTCGATGCCCACCAAGGACAGACGCGAAAGAGATCTGAAGTTCCGTATATCTATCACCCTTTAAATATTGCATGTCATGCATTGGCGATGGATATTATCGATGACGATATCATTGCCGCGTGCCTGCTTCACGATGTGATCGAAGATTGCGGTAAGACGGCAGATGAACTTCCCGTAAGTGATGCAGCGAGATCTCTGGTCGTACTTCTGACGCATGAGAAGACAACACCTGAAAATAGAGATAAGGTCATGAGAGCATACTATAAAGCGATAGCTGCTGATCCGAAGGCTGCGCTCATCAAATGCCTCGATCGCTGTAATAACCTTACGTCGATGGCATGGGGACTCAGTCGCGATCGGATCTATCGCATGATCAGGGAAACAGAAGAGTATTATCCTTTTCTGATTAAGGTGGTCAGAGCGACTCCCGAATACAATAACGCGGCATGGCTCCTTCAGTATCAGATGGAGAGTATGCTGGACATATATAAGAGACTTATGTGATAAAGGATACGGAGAAATAGATGAGTAAAAACTATAAGCATGAAGAAAAGGATTCCCGTTACCTATACCGCATGGCGTTCGCCGGCTTCCCGAGAGCCTTGAACTACATCTTTTCCGATGATGCCGAGCTGGCTGACTACGAAGGAAATACATATAAAGTAAGTGTATGTGAGGGGTAAGTATGTTTGAAGAAGGCTTTCCCGAAAGATTAAATGATTCATATATGAAAGTGATCTCTCTGTTGCCTTACGAGGCGAAGATAGCCGACGGGTACGATTCGGAAAATGAGATCTACTATTTGTCTGACGGGAGCAAAATAAGATTCCCATATCGATTATATTGTGCAGATGATGAGGCCGTTTACGACAAGTTGAGCGAACTTGAGAAAAGGATATATGATTGTATTTTCGTAAGACACTGCGAGGGTCATGTCAGGGAAAAGCATATTAAGGCACTACTGGATTCCGAACTTCAGGAGTGGCATTTTCCGTACATATTAAGACTATCTTCGGAATATGTATTTGAGATCGTAGAAATGATATATGAAGGATTGAAAGACAGGGACAACAGTCTGATGCAGGAGTTCTGTCATAATAATCCTCAGATCTTGAAGCGAGCTTATATAAGGATGACGAGTTATTGGGACTGTTACTACAAGGATCGCTTTCCGAGATTTGATCATTATGTCGGATACAGGTTGTTCAAAGAATGCTTTTCTCCTGATACCGATTTCGAGAAGTTATGAGGCCTTGGAAGCTATGAGAGTTTTTGAATGTCGTGACAGAGATTGGCTGCTGTCTGAAGAGGCATTTTCGATCTATTCTCAATGCATGTATCGTGCAACATATGATGATTACAAGATTCAGATGGATGATCATCTTAATGCAGGATCCGTGAAGATATTTGTATGCGAATATCAGGGGGAGAAAGCGGCGGTGATGGTCGTAATGCTTTCTGATCATATAACGGAGATCATAGGGATCGCAGTTGCTGATAAATATCATCACCGGGGTATCGGGAAACTGCTGATCCAAAGTGTAATCGAATCGGAGGAATTGAAAGAACTAAAAGCACAGACTGACGATGATTCGATCGGGTTCTATCGCAAATGCGGCTTTAGTGATGAGAAGATCGTGATCGAATATCCGGATGGAGAAACAGTAAGGTATAATTGTGTTAGGAATAAGTAGAGGAGAACTGAAATGGTATTACAAAGATCAACGGATCGCACACCTTATATTCACGAGATGAATGACATTACATATTGTCTTGCAAAGCTCATCAAAGATCCGAAATGCAAAGTGAAATTCCTGTCTGAAGTCATCAATGTATTTATGGTCCTTGATGCGATAATGATCCTGTGCTCGTTTTACATGATATCTGACATTATCAAGCAGCCGAGTCCTTCGGGTATCGTATTCGCTATCGTTATATATCTGTTCATTTTCTTTATAGCACTGCTAGTTGTAACTTATAAGATCAGACTGAAGAATCATATGAGCAGAAAAGACGAAGACTATTCTTCCGAAATCGATGAGAATGGACTTACTTATATAACGCCTAAGCAAAAGACAACTGTTTACTGGAGCAGCATTCAGTGTATCAGAGCTTTCAAGTATTCAATGGTATTTATCGCGAAGGATAGAAAGTCGATGTCGTTCATAGCTTCGATCGAGAATCTCGAGAGTGTCGAAAAGTTCCTTAAGGACAACGGCATTGAGCTGGAGATAATAAGGTAGAGTTATATGTTTTCGGATAGCATAGAAGGTATAGAAAAGTTACGTTCAAGATTGCCGGTCGAATTGCAAGCGTGGTGTCACTTTTCTCAGGTTAACGATATGCATTTTTATTCTGATCTTGACGACCTCGGACAGGATGTTAAGTGTCTGGATATCACGCTTTCTTCGCATGATGATCCCACTCTCAAGGTTAAGCTTCATCTGTGGAATATGCACGGTAAAGTCGCGTTTGAAACAAATAACGGTTTTTGCTCCGGATTGACCATAGATGATCTGTCGGAGAATGGTTATGAGAAGAACGCTCGATTCCATTTGTATTCGTGCGAGATGGATATAGATCCCGATATCTACTGCGAAAGAATATCTGTGGAATTAGTGTAGATGAATATGTACCTCTACCATTTCTATGACCGCAGATCGGGCCCGTTTAAGAGCCTGACTAAACTCTCAACAGATGAGGCTTCAGATGTTATGCGGAAGATCAGGGAAGAACGTCCGAATTCTTTCTGTGCGGCAAGGACGGATGAGTATGTTGAGAAGCGCAAAGCCTGCGAGGCGATCCTGCGAAGAGAATTCGCTGCGAAAGGCGGTATCATGGAGATCGATTCTCCTCACTATATGGTCATAGGATTCAGTCCGTGGCTTTCTACCTGGTATGAGCAGAGCGAATACGTTAAGATTCCAATAGAGGAGTTTGATCTGAAGACAGTATCTTTTACATACGGTGACTCGATGCCGACATTCAGCGATAAGGTCAATGACGGCAAAGAGTACAGAAAGAAGCTCTATACGTATGATGAGATAGTAAAGCTCATCGAGAAGTATGGGCTCCCGCAGGACTGGAACGATGACGGAAAGTTCGGTCCCGAGCGCTACATCGAAGCGCATGTGTGGAGCGACAGGACAATAGATAAATATCGATGAAAGTGAATGTTTTAGGAGAGAAATAATATGCGTATTGAAGATATAGATTTCTCATTGATACTTCCGCAGCCCGGGATGAGTAATTCATCCAACGATGAAGAAGAGGAAGAAAAGGGTTTCTTTGCGCAGCTCTTTAAGAAGAAAGAAACTCCCGATAAGCCGTTTTATGAGGCTCGTATCGAAGAGCTCGGTTACGATGAGATCTATAGCGAACTCAGCGATGATCCCGTGATATATCAGGTAAGAAATACTGCTTGTGATAAGGCGGTGATCCTGACGAAGAACTACCTTGTCCTTCCGGGGCAGGATATAATTTCGCTCGAACGTATAACGAAATATGCGATATGTAACATGGGGACTGTGCCCTGGGAGCAATATGCGGAGGACAGAGGACTTGATACTCCGTACGATCCTACATATGTGAGTGAATACGAAGGTGAAGAGGGATTTGAACTCGAGCGCTTTAAGATCAGACTCGCGTTCATAGATGTATACGGTATGCATTTTAGGTATGACTTCTATATGGAGGCAGCTGACAGACGGGGTTTCCACGAGCAGTTGACGAGCAGATGCGAAGGCGTTGACTTCACCCGTGATACCGTGCTGGACGGCAAATTTGATGAAGAATATGATTATGCGGAATCTGATGTGTTCGGCGTTCAGCAGTAAATGAACAAAAGAGAGCGCCCGCGGTCGTAATGACTACGGGCGTTTCTATGGTCGAGGTGACAGGATTCGAACCTGCGACCCCATGCTCCCAAAGCACGTACGCTACCAACTGCGCTACACCTCGATCTTGCCACGTGAGTATATCACAAAACGCGGCGGATTTCTCATTTATTTCAGTTCTTTCTCGATAATGATGATCGATTCTTCGTGTTCGCCGATCATCTCAACGGAGATCTTGGTGACCTTGGTAGAGAAGACTTCGGTGCATGAGAGTGCGTCTTCATAGGCTCTGTCGATCGCTTCGATCGTCGGCTGCTTTCCTACGGTCATATGGGGAACATACGGGAATCCCAGATCGAATCTTTGGAACTCATTCGCATACAGGATATCGTGTATCTTAACTACCTCGTCATAGCCTTCGGTGATGTTCAAGAAGAGATGGTTTCCGAACTTTTCGTCGATGTATTTGCTGAATCCTTGAAGCGTCAGATCGAAAGGTCGGATATCTTGAAGTTTTGACTCGAGAATGGACCTGATCTCGTCGTCCGTCATATCGGACTCGAAAGGAAACACAAGCGTGACATGCGGTCTTACGAGTTCGGCGAGCGGATCGTACTTCGACCTTATCTTGTCTATGGAGTCGATGTTATCAAACTCCGGAAATATCATTATCGTTCGTGTAATCATCATTTGTCATCAGATAGATTGTTGTCTATGTATTCTATGAGTGGCTTGACCCTTACGTCAGCTTTATTCTCGCGATACCATGCAAGGCTTTCGGCAAGTCCTTCGGTAAGTGAAGTCGTGTCGGGAAGGATCTTTGCCATCCTCTTTGTATCGAGGATATATTCGTAATCGTAGAATGGGAAATAGGCTCTCTGTTCTATATCTTTCCCGATGCTGATAAACTGTGGTTCTTTTCCTGCTGCTTCATAGCACTTCGTTACCCATTCTCTGATCGTAACAGCTTCGGGGTCTCCGACGTTCAGGATGTGCTCATCGACCTCTTCCTTAACAATCTTCTCGAAGAGTCTGCAAAGGTCGCGGACGTGGAAGAAATGAAGCTTCATGCTGCCGTCGCCGGGGAGGCAGAACTTTCGGTCCGATAAAGCACAGTCAAATACGAAAGCCTCCCTGTAGATATTATTCATGGGTCCGTAGAGATAGGGAGGTCTGATGATGTATGCGTCGGGGATCCTCTTCAGAATCTCATCCTCGGCTTCGATCTTATCCGTGCCGTATCGTCCCCAGTATCTGTTCTCAGCTCGTGTCTCGTATTCGTCGAAAGGCATCGGTGCGTATTCGGGATATACTGCGCTTGAGCTGAGCATTATGTACTTTCCGAATTCTCCGAGAGAGTCGATAAGATCTACTATGTCACTCCTGTTATAAGCCGTGATATCCAAGACTGTATTGAATCTCATCCCCTTGAGCTTATCGCCGAGATCATGTCTGTCCCCCTCGATAAGAGTAACGCCGTCGACCTGCGCCTTAGTGTTCCTGTTAAGGACAAAAACGTCATATCCCTGCTGTACGAAATAAGTTGCGGCGTACTTGCTCACGAATGTCGTTCCGCCTGTGATAAGTATCTTTTCCATATCTGAGATTATAACACCTGCCCTAAGGGGAGACTCAAGCGAAATGACGTTATCCGCTCATTGTAAATAAACGATTAACATATCTGTATTTTGTTTACTGACGGATTATTTGTTCTATAATTAAGAAGTACATATATTAAAGATTTTTGTTTGTTTATATAGAGCAGGTTCGATCGCGTATGGTTGAATATAGATCAGAAAGATATGGCAGGAAGTCGCGGCTCTTGATCACCGCCGCCATGATCCTTGCGGTCATTTTGCTCTTCCCCCAGCTTTCACAGGCCATAAGGCTTGATCCGATCACTGATGACAGTCTTGGTATAACCGACAGGATCCTCGAGAGCGGCGAAGGTTATTCGGCATTCCTTTATGACAACTCTAACGGCCTTCCTACATCGGAAGCCAACGATATAGTCCAGACGTCCGACGGTTTTATCTGGATCGGCAGCTACAGCGGACTTATAAGATATGACGGCAATAATTTTGAGAGAATAGATTCCACTACCGGTATCGCGAGCGTCGTCTGTCTATTCGTAGACAGCAGCGACAGGCTTTGGGTAGGTACTAACGACAGCGGTCTGGCAGTTATGGAAGGCGATTCGTTCAGGATGTTCGGTAAGCCCGAAGGTCTGAACTCGGCATCCGTAAGGTCCATCGCGGAAGACAGCGAAGGTAATATCTACGCCGCCACTACTGCAGGTATCGCCGTTATCGATAAGGATATGAATCTTACTATGATCGACGATGTCATGATCAGGGATGCATATGTAAAGGATCTGAGCGTCGGTCCTGACGACATGATCTATTGCGTAACTTTGGACGGCGACCTGATCGTACTTCAGAACAAAAGCCGCGTCTGCTATTACGGTAACGGCGCGATCTCTGACGATACCTTAAGGACCGTAACGGCTGACCCTGACGTGCCCGGCAGATTCTATCTCGGCACCAAGCAGTCCCAGGTTATCCTATGCGAGCTCGGAACGACGCTTCAGGTCGTTTCTGATATTCATGTAGGTCCTCTGTACAGTATCAACAGGCTTCAGTTTGTTGACGGCAGGATCTGGGTCTGTGCCGATAACGGTATCGGCATCATGGAGGGGAATTCCATACAGATACTTGAGGATATCCCGCTCGATTCGTCCATCGAAGAGATGCTCGTTGATTACCAGGGCAATATCTGGTTCGCTTCTGCAAGACAGGGCGTCATGAAGATCGTAAAGAACCGCTTTACCGATATCTTCGAAAAGTACGATATCCCTTCTGAGACGGTAAATGCCACCTGTATCTATAACGACATGCTCTTTATCGGTAAGGATAACGGTCTGTCCGTAGTCGCAAGCAACGGAACACTGAACCGTCTTCCTGTAACTTCCGCACACACAGCTTCCGGCGATCCTATCGATATCGATGATCTTATCGAGATCTATGACGGCGTTAAGATCCGTTCCATGCTCTGCGACAGTCAGAACAGATTGTGGATATGCTCCTTCAGTGACAATGCCCTGATCAGATATGATAACGGCGAAGTCACAAGGTTTAATACCTCTGACGGCTTTACGACGAATCGTGTAAGGATGATCTACGAACGCCATGACGGTACTTTCGCAGTAGCATATACGGGTGGTGCCGCGATCATTTCGGGCGATACCGTTACAAAGAAATATGATGTATATTCGGGCATCGGTGAGAGCGACGTTCTCACGATCAATGAGACGAGTGACGGCAGGCTGCTCCTCGGTACCGACGGCGGCGGTATATATGTCCTCGCAGATGACGGTATCACGAACCTTTGCACCGAGAATGGTCTGAGCTCAGACGTTATCATGAGGATCAAGCCCGGAAGCTCCGGAGATATCTTCTGGATCGTCACGAGTAATTCGCTCGCATATATGGATGAGGACCTTAATATCACGACGATAAATCAGTTCCCGTATTCGAATAATTTCGATCTTTATGAGAATAGAAACGGCGACATGTGGATCCTGAGCAGCAACGGCATCTATGTAGTGCCTGTTGACCGGCTCCTCGCAAACGGCGAGATCGATCCCGTATATTACGGAATGGATAACGGTCTTCCGTGTATAGCTACTTCGAATTCCTACAGCGCTTTGTCTGAGGACGGAGACCTTTATATGGCAGGCTCCACGGGCGTTGCGAAAGTGAATATCGACGAGCTGGAAGAGTCAGTTGATTCGATTAAGATATCGCTTCCGTATGTCGACGTTGACGGTACCCGTATCTATCCCGATGACAGCGGTCGTATCGTTATCCCTTCAAGCGCGAAGAAGGTAACGTTCTACTGCTGTGTATTTACATATTCTCTTGCTAATCCCGACGTCATCTATTATCTCGACGGCTTTGATAATGAGACTACGACCATATCGAGAGATCAGTTCGGAACGGTCGATTATACGAACCTCAGAGGCGGAGATTACAGATTCGTCGTAAGGCTCTGTGATTCCCACGGAGTCATGGGCGAAGAGACTTCTTTCGTGATCGTAAAGGAGAAGAGCCTCGGTGAGATGTGGTGGTTCAGGATCCTTATGAGCATACTGTTCCTGATGATGATGGCGCTTGCCGTATTCATCTATATCCGAAAGAGGACCGAGAAGTTCAGAGAGAAAGAAGAGCACGACAGACGGCTCATCAGAGAGATGACGGAGGCTGTCGCCAACACGATCGATATGAAGGATAAGTATACGAAGGGTCACTCTGCGAGAGTTGCGGAATATACCGAGCTTCTTGCCAGGGAGATGGGCCTTTCCAAGGATAAGGTCGATATGTATTACAATATCGCGCTCCTTCACGATATCGGTAAGATCGGTATACCGCCTTCAGTCCTTAATAAGCCCGGTAAGCTCACGGATAACGAGTTCATGATGATCAAGTCACATGCTATGCTC
Organism: Ruminococcaceae bacterium KH2T8; assembly: GCA_900111435.1. Lineage (NCBI taxonomy): Bacteria > Bacillati > Bacillota > Clostridia > Eubacteriales > Oscillospiraceae > Ruminococcaceae bacterium KH2T8. Next base: position 366,293 of record FOIY01000003.1, on the reverse strand, counting down.
GGCTATCGCGTATTAAAGCATATAACAGTCGTTCCCGAGCTCGCCGCGGGTGCCAAGTCCCACCACGAGCGTCCCGACGGCAGAGGTTACCCTGAAGGTCTTGTTGAGGATCAGATCCCGCCTGTTGCAAGGATAATCGCGGTAGCGGATACTTTCGACGCGATGTATTCCGACCGTCCGTACAGAAAACGCATGGATTTCGATAAGGTCGTTTCGATAATTAAAGAGGTAAGAGGTACGCAGCTCGATAACGATGTCGTCGATGCATTCCTGCGCCTGGTAGATAAGGGTGAGATCAGGAAGGCCGAGGACGATGACGGTCACGGCTCGACTGAGGATATCAATAATATCCACAAGAGACAGGACAAGGAAGCTGCCGCTGAAGCTAAGGCTGAAAATGAAGCCAAGTCTGACAGCGCCGAGAAAGAAGCCGAGCCTCAGGAAAAGAACGAAGAAAAGCCCATGGATGATGAGTCATCCGATAAGGAATAAGTTTCAGTCGTCGATCCTCTGGTAAAGGTAATAATCGATATCTTCGATAGGGCTCTTGTCTGTAGCGATGAGCTCATATCCTTCGAAGTTGACGGGAGCATATTCCGTGATGATGTACTTATAGTTTCCCGTTGCGATATATGCGCTCTGAACCGAAAGGATATGTTCAGAATCTGCATTAAGATACGTGAAATACTTTACGTCGGGATCAGTCTCAGTGTATGTGTAGAATCCGCGATCGAGGAAGCCGTAGCAGATAAGCGATCTGTCATCTGACTCCTTTATGATCTGCGACAGGTGATATGTGGGATAATCGTCCTTTGCTATTCCTATCTGCTCCCTGTTCCTGGATTCGGAAACGGAAGCCGCACAGGTGATAAGAGCCAAGGCGATAACGATCGCATATCTTGCAGCGTTCTTCTTTTTGGTTTTTTCGGATATGAGCTCACTTATCGGTGCCCATGAAACGATCGTAAATGGAGTAAGGACGAAAGCATAGTACGGATAGGATTTGCTGCTGATGAATGCGAAGAAGAAGCATGTCACGAAAGCGATCGATGTCATTATCGTAACGCTCTTGCTCTTTCTCGATAAGTAGATTTGACCGATGACGAACATGAGTATAAGGTGGAAGTTCTCGGCTCCGTACAAGAAGAGCATGAGAAGAGGGTTCAGCAGCTTGTAGACCGGGTCATCCGCTTCGCCGCCCATGTTGTACTTAAAGATATTGGATATGAAGTAGACTTCCTTAAGATCATTGAGCGCGTGGTTAGCCGCAAAGAATATGATCACCGGCAAAGATACGATCGCAAATCCGGTGAGTACTCCGAGGATCGTACGAAGAAGAGTCTTAAAGTCTTTCCTTTTGATCAGGTATCCGAGGATAAAGAGTGCGATACCGACGATCGCTCCGCAGATCGTATACTTGATCCAGAATATCACCGCGGTGCAAATACCTACGATCACTGTGCTCTTAAAGTCGATCTTATCTTCCGCGATGCACCTGATGCACAGATAAAGTGCGATCGCGATGCAAGGAATAGAGAACTCCTCGGCGGTATTACCGTAAGCGAAGCATCTGCAGCTGTAGACCACGAAAGTAAGAGTGCCGATCAGGATAGTGGTGATAAGATCCTTTTTGCCCGAGAGGAGCTTTTGGATCTTCGATGCGGTGACTATGAATATGTCGCAGGCTATGACCTCCATGAGCCATACACCCTTAAAGTCATAAGGAGTGATGAGTGCGCCGATCGCATTTATGAGATAAAGGATCGGACCTTTCTGCTCGATGAGATCCCTGTAGACGATCTTTCCGTGGATAAGTCCTCGTCCGACGGTAAGAAGACAGTTGGGATCATTGATCTGATTAACTGCGATAAGAGGCGAGGATGAGGATGTGATCGTGATGATCAGAAATGCGAATAATAAAGCAATCAGGTGCTCCGGGATGGTAAGCTTCGTATCTGATGAAACGGAAGCCTTTGCCTCGCGACCGTAAATTGCGGTCACGACTGGGATGGCGAGCGATCCCGTAACCGTCAGTATCAGTCCGCCGAGGACGGTAGGGATGAGCCCTATTACGGTATTCCATCTGAAGATGAATACGAAGAGGAGCAGGAGGTTCACAGCCATCGACAGAAGTACTGACTTCTTATCGAGTTCGACCCTCTTAAAGCCTTCTTTAGTTGAGATATGCCTGATAAAGAGCGCGCATGCTCCGACGAAAGGTATCGCAAGGAATACATTTGCCGGACAGAAGAAGAGGGCAAATGCGATATGAGATATGATCTTAAGGTTAGACGATACTTTCATACAAGAGGATTATAGCACAGAGGTCAAAGGCAAAAAGAAGATCCCGACCGTATAGATCGGGATCTTTAAGCTGTTCGATATCAGATCAGATTACTTGATGATCTTGATCTTGTCGCCAACGATAGGAAGAGTATATGTCTCGTCCTTAGCTGCTGCAACGATACCAAGGATAGCAAATACGAGGAGTACGATCTCGCAAGCCCAACCAAGGAAAGGGATGAAAGCGAGAATGAACTCACCGATGCAAAGAAGAATACCGTTATTTACGTGATTCTTAACAAAAGCATGATCCTTCTCAGGTGCTACGAAAAGACCGATGAGAAAGAGAATACCGAAATAAGAAAGGATAGCGAAGAGCTTATCGTTTCCAACGGGCTTTGTGTCAGCGTCGATAATTGTCTGATCAAATTCGTTATTTTCCATTTTTAATCACCCTCCGTGAATAAATATACATTATAATAGCATAGTAATTATGGTTTGTCATATATTAGTTAACAAATTATTCATATTTTCAAGGAGCTGATACTTTGAAGGTCGCAAGATATAAAAAAGAAGACAATATCACATATGCGCTCGGTGCCACCGTCGTTATGGAATTTCTTAACGGCTGCCCCGAGAAGGTCAGGGCTGTCATCCTTCACCCTGCGTTCAGGTCAGAGGAGACGATCGCCAAGATAGAGAAGATCTGTAAGGACAATAAGATAGCGCTGAGCACGGAGGAGAAGCCTTTTAATATCCTCTCTCAAAAAGAGAACTGCTTTGTTATCGGTGTGATAGAGAAGACGAACGTTAAGCTCGAGCCCGGTAACCACGTCGTGCTCGTCAATCCTTCGAATGCAGGTAATATGGGTACCATCATGAGAAGCTGCCTGGGCTTCGGCATCAACGATATAGCAGTCGTGCCGCCTGCGGTCGATCACTTTGATCCCAAGACGATAAGAGCTTCGATGGGAGCCGCCGCCAAAGTGAGGATCGAAGTATTCGAGACTTTCGAGGACTATAGGAAGGCTTTCCCCGATAATAATATCTATCCTTTTATGCTCGACGGCAGTACGCTCCTTCAGGATACTGAGATAAAGGGTGATTTCTCGCTCGTATTTGGTAATGAGGCTACGGGTCTTCCTTCCGAGTTCTCCAAGATAGGAAGTCCAATAAGGATCGAACATACACACAATATCGACAGCCTTAACCTGCCCATAGCCGCCAGTATCGCGCTATATGCGGCAACTCAGGATATTTTTTCGAAAGATAGATAAATTGCTATTGCGCGGAGTTTTTAATCATGTTACAATCTCTCGGTGCATAAAAAGAATAACAACCTACGATGGAGGTGAATGACATGCCGAATATCAAGTCAGCTATCAAGCGTGTAAACGTTACAGATAAGAAGACAGCTGCTAATAAGATGAAGAAGAGTGAGATGCGTACAGTTCTTAAGAAGGCTAAGGCTTCCATCGCTTCGGGTGAGGGATCCGCTGAGGCTTTCAAGACTGCTCAGATCACACTTGATAAGGCTGCTGCTAAGGGACACATCAGCAAGAACGCTGCATCCAGAACAAAGTCTCGTCTTGCTAAGGCTGCTAACGCTGCTAAGTGATCCTCGCGATAACTTGATAATGATTCCGCTCTGCTCAACAGCAGGGCGGTTTTTATTTGCATAATTACTCGCCGAAATGTATCATTATCAATGATAAATGGAAAAGGAGGATCCGAATAATGAAGATATGCGGTGAATGCGGTGCTAAGCTTCCTGATGAGACAAGATTCTGCACCACATGCGGAGCATCTCTTGCTGACGCGGAGATCGTACCCGGAGAAGCACCTTCCGAGGAAAAAGTAGAAACAGCAGCCGAGGCAGTCGCTGAGACGGCAGAGGCAGTAGAAGAAAAGGCAGCAGAGGCAGTAGAAGAGGTCAAGGAAGAAGTTTCCGAGACAGTCGAAACTGTAGCTGAGGCTGTAGAGGAAAAGGTCGAGGAGCCTGTAGTTGAGCCTGCTCCCGTTGCAGAGCCCGTAGTAGAGCCTGCACCCGTAGCTGCAGCAGCAACGGCGGCTTCTTCTATTATCGCACCTGCTCCCGTTACAAATAATACAAATAACGAGTATACATATACTGCACCCGAGTCTGTCGAGTCCACGACATTCGGAACGGCACCCGGACCCAAGAGCGGTATCGCAGAGAGGAATATCGGACTTTGCATCCTCTTCTCTATCATCACATGTGGTATCTATATGTACTACTGGGTATATAAGCTCAACGAAGAGATCAATCAGCTCTCTAACGTAAAGGGTACGAGCGGCGGAATGGTAATCCTCTTCGATATCATCTCCTGCGGCTTCTATGCTTGGTACTGGATGTTCAGGATGGGTGAGAGAGTAGACATCATGAAGAACGATAAGAACGGTAATTCCAACATTATCTATCTTCTCCTCTCGATCTTCGGTCTCGGTATCGTCAGCATCGCTCTTATGCAGGATGCTGTTAATAAGCAGATCAAGGCTTGATGTCTTCTGACAGCAGAAGTAAGGAGATCGCCGCGCTCAAAAAGCAGCTCGAAGGCGCACTTATAATCGGTGTGATCGGCGTTATCTATTACATATGGGTCAGAGTTACGGGGTTAGGATTACCCTGCATGTTTAGAAAGTTAACGGGGTGGTTATGTCCGGGTTGTGGCATGACCACCCTTGTTATTTCCGTTTTAGGCGGTGACTTTAAGGCCGCGAGGGCAGCGAATCCCTTTATCTATTACACATGGCCCGTTATCCTTATCGAGCTCATATGGAATGAGATAAAGACCATAAAGAGTGATGAATGGGCAGAACAGAAAGCGGTAAAGAGGATCGACGTCGTAATGAACGTCATCCTTGGTATATACGTAGCTTCGTTCATCGCTTTCGGAGTATTAAGAAATGTTCCTTCGGATCACTTCGTGATGATGGGGCAGTCGCTCCACTGAGAGCCGCGCGGTATGCCGAGATACTTGCCCTGTACTTCGCCCGCATTGATATCAAGCTCGAACTGAGCCTTAAGAGCGGGATCGGAGGCATAAAGTTCCTTGGCATCCGAGCAGTTATGGATCAGAGGAAGCCTTGCGCATTTCGACATTACCTTGAGGCAATATCTGCCGTCCCTGTTAAATCCCAGCACCCGTATATAACGCGGGTGCTTTTCGTTTGCGACATATTCGGCGCTCTGACCGACAAGAGCCGATGACATGGCTCTCATGATCCTGGGCATCGTGAAATGCTTTGTCTGAAGAGCTGACCTTAAGTCCTCGTAAGAGAATGTCCTCATGCCGGAGACTGTATTCTTTATATATCCGTCGAGTCCGTCGGTCATATATGCATATCCCGAAAGGTCGCTCTTTACGGCTTCGCTTATAAGATCGTCCGCATAGCGATCGGTATCGGGGAAGGTGTATTCCTTGTTTGAAAGTCCCGCGAGCATAACTGCGAGAGCATTAGTCGGGATCATGTCGATGAGCTTATCGGGGAGCGCCGCGATGCTCCTGCCTCCAAGATAGATCTCGCGTGAAGAAGTAGCACTGTAGCCGGGCTTTCGAGGGATCATGTGGATCTTAAATCTCGAATCTGCTCCAACATCCTTTACTGCACGAAGGTAGTCGAGTGCGAGGATGGAATTAGGCATGCGAAGTGTCTCGCGGATCATATCTTCGCAATCTGCGGCTTCGGGGGCCTGTGCCTTAAATGCCGCGATCATGCCTTCGGCTCTTGCAGCAGGGTAGTTCATGCCGTCCGAAAGGCAGTTCCTTATAGTCTCGTCATCGGGCTCGATCTCAGATAAAGTCCTGATGAGATCAGGGTCTTCGCAGTCTACGCCGAATGCGAGATCCGTAACGACACCTGTTCTGTAGAGTGTCTCGACGGCGCCTCTGGCAAATCTCTCGGAGGGTGCACAGGCAAAGGTAAACGGGATCTCGATCACGAGATCTGCGCCGCTCTTTAAGGCCTGCTTTGCTCTTATATTCTTGGGAAGGATAGAAGGCGTGCCCCTCTGCACAAAAGGACCGCTCATGACAGTCATGACTATCGCCCTCGGATCACCGACTGCTTCGCGTGCTCTCTCGATGAGATATTCGTGTCCTTTATGGAACGGGTTGAACTCGGCGATTATCCCGATGACTCTCATATGCCTCTTTTATGCCTTTCCGATCTTTTCCTATTTGGTATAATCCAATGAGATTATATTAGAAAAGAGTTATCGATTCCAATGCGTATTGCTTTCGACCGCAAAAAAACGATCACCATATCCGTCATCGCAGCGCTTGCCCTGATCCTGGGCGGTGCGTACCTCTGGTATGCGAGAACGTACGGTAATGCCGAGAAGATCGTGCTTACATCATCGGAGGTCGTTGATTATGAGTGGAAGAGCATCGCGTCTTCGCACGGCATCACGGGTGATTATCTCTGGTCGAGGACGAGGCAGCTCATGATCGAGGATCGCGAGGACGGTACGCTGATCCCGTCTTCCTACATGATCGAGGGCAGGCTCTCCTACGAAGAAGCCGAGGAGTCGGGTGTATATCTTTTGAGCGATCAGGCAAGGCTTCTTAAGCTCTATGTAAAGACTTCCGACAGGTTCAAGGCATCTGATCTTCGAACCGAAGTCAATAACAGGTTTGATATGTCGGAACAGCCTCCGGATGAGAAGGCCATGTGGCTCGAAGCTTATCTTTATTACTATGTCTCCTACGGAAACGCCGATGACTATCATAAGATCCTTGATCTTATAAGTCAGATATTCGATGAGAACGGCCTTATGAGACCCGAGGATATCAGCATCGCATCCTTTGACGAGGGCGCATTTTACTCTACTGCTACCTATCAGGGCGAGGAGATGCCTCAGTCCATACTCGAGTCTCCCGCGGGAACGGAATACGACAGCGAACTTGTCACGGTAAATGCCGTAAAGCTCTCGGCTGTAAGGCTTTCGATGATCAGAGATCTCGAAAATAACGGGCTTCTCCCCGCGGGCAGTTACGACAGAAATCTTCAGATCGTAACAGGCGGAGTCGCTTCCGATTCGATCCCTCTTTATGCTTATGCTTATCAGGTCTTAGAGGACGGAAGTATCAGCTATATCTACTCCGGCAGGACTGTCGCTACAATAGATGTCGGAGAATCCATAGCAACGATGCGCAACCTCGCGAAGGTAGATGCGCTTCCCGATGCTTCCCTTAACTGGATCAGGAACAACATACTGAACAACGGCTCAATAAAGAGCACATACTCTATAATCACGGGAACTACGGACGGGGAAGAGGCTTACGATTCCTATACCGATATCCTGGCGATCGCCTTTGAGACAGAGGATACGGATCTTTATGACAGGATCTGCACACTCCTCGGTGTACGTGTGGCAACATATTCGTCGTCACCTGCCTTGAGCATGATCTACAGGCAGCAGGACGACAGATTCTACTTTACCGCGAGGGAAAATCTCGAGGTCAGCCTGGCTCTCTTGTAATTTGAAATCAAATTGTTACAAGAGTATACTTAGGAGCGATATTTATTTATATAAAGGAGAGTAGTTCAGTATGGCATTTATAGATGACATCAAGGCAAAGGCAAAAGCCGACAAGAAGACTATCGTTCTTCCCGAATCAATGGATACAAGAACATTCGAGGCAGCTGAGAAGATCCTCAAGGAAGGTATCGCTGACCTCATTATCATAGGAACTCCCGAGGAGATCAGCAAGTACGGCGCAGGATTCGATATCACGGGCGCTAAGATCGTAGATCCCTTCAAGGACGAGAATAAGCAGAAGTATATCGATAAGTTCATCGAGCTTAGAGGCGTAGACACAATGGTAGCTGCAGCTAAGGCTAAGGCTGAGAAGAAGGGTCTTTCCGCCGAGGAGACTGAGGCTTCTATCGAGAGCGCTAAGAAGAAGGGTATCACACCCGAGAAGGCTCAGCAGCTCATGGAGACAGATTATATGTACTATGCATGCCTTATGTGCAAGTGCGGTGATGCTGACGGTGCCGTTTCCGGTGCTTGCCACTCCACGGGTAATACGATCCGTCCCGCTCTCCAGCTCCTTAAGATGAAGAAGGGCGTATCTTCCGTATCCGGCTTCTTCATGATGGAAGTACCTGACTGCACACTCGGCGAGAACGGACTTTTCATCTTCGCTGACTGCGCTGTTAACACAGACTTTGATTCTCCTAAGCTCGCTGAGATCGCTAAGCTCTCCGCTGATTCTTTCGAGCAGTTCTCCGGCAAGCAGGCTAAGGTAGCAATGCTCTCCTATTCGACAATGGGTTCTGCTAAGCACGACGACGTTACAAAGGTTTCCGAGGCTGTTAAGATCGCTCATGAGAAGTATCCCGAGCTTATCGTAGACGGTGAGCTTCAGCTCGACGCAGCTCTTGTTGAGTCCGTTGGTAAGCTCAAGGCTCCCGAGAGCAAGGTTGCAGGTCATGCAAACACACTCGTGTTCCCTTCCCTTGAGGCAGGTAACATCGGTTATAAGCTCGTTCAGAGACTTGCAAAGGCTAACGCATACGGTCCCGTTCTTCAGGGTCTTGCAATGCCCGTTAACGACCTTTCCCGCGGCTGCTATGCAGACGATATCGTAGGAACCGTTGCTATCACTGCAGTTCAGGCTCAGGAAGCATAAAGAGAAATCAATTTAAGGAGTAAATAATATGAAGATCTTAGTTATCAACTGCGGAAGTTCTTCCTGTAAGTTCCAGCTCTTCGACATGGACACGGGTGTTGTTCTTGCCAAGGGTAATGCCGATCGTATCGGTATCGACGGAAAGCTTTCCTACAAGAATTCAAAGGGTGCTGACCTCGAGAAGGACGTTGAGCTTCCTGACCATAAGGTAGCCGTAAAGCTCGTTCTTTCACAGCTTACGGATCCCGAGACAGGAGTTATCTCCGATGTTTCCGAGATCTCTGCCGTAGGTCACAGAGTACTCCACGGCGGTAAGTACTACAGCGAGTCTGTCGTAGTAAACGACGACGTTAAGAGAGTTATCAAGCAGTGCTTCCCCTTAGGACCTCTCCACAATCCCGCAAATCTTACGGGTATCGAGGCATGCGAGTCCGTTCTTCCTGCAGGTACTCCTCAGGTTGCAGTATTCGATACGGCTTTCCATATGACAATGCCCCCGAAGGCATACACATATGCTCTTCCTTATGAGATCTCCGAGAAGTATTCCATCAGAAGATACGGCTTCCACGGAACATCTCACAGATATGTTTCCAAGAGAGCAGCAGAGTTCCTCGGCATCAGCACAGAGGGCCTCAAGATGGTAACATGCCACCTCGGTAACGGTTCTTCTTTCGCAGCTGTCAAGGACGGCAAGTGCGTTGATACATCCATGGGTCTTACTCCTCTTGCAGGTATCTGCATGGGTACAAGAACAGGTGATATCGATCCTGCTATCGTTCCTTTCCTTATGCAGAAGGAAGGCCTTGCACCTGAGGAGATCGATACGCTTCTCAACAAGAAGTCCGGTGTACTCGGTGTATCCGGCGTAAGCTCCGACTTCCGTGATCTTGCAAAGGCTGCTTCCGAGGGCAACGAGAGAGCTCAGCTCGCACTCGACATGTTCTCCTATCAGGGCAGCAAGATCGTAGGTTCCTACGCAGCAGCTATGGGCGGTGTTGACGTAATCGTATTCACTGCAGGTATCGGTGAGAATACAGATACTATCCGTGAAGCGATCATCAAGCCTCTCGAGTTCATGGGCGCTAAGATCGATCCTGCTAAGAACAACGGCACAAGATGCGAGGCAGTCATCTCTGCTGACGATTCCAAGGTAAAGATCGTAGTAATCCCCACAAACGAGGAGCTCGCTATCGCACAGGAGACAATGGCTCTCATCTGATAAGAGATATCAATCTGATACTTAAAAGGCACGGTTCATGCCGTGCCTTTTTGTGTGGGAGGATTTTGTGAGAGGCAGGGTGACGGCTTTCGAGCCTTGGCTGCCCATCCCCCATTACCATATCACTACCACTTTTTAGATTTTTGGACGTGTAAATGGTAATGGAGAATCATCCGCTACCAAATCTACGGACAAACCCGACGTGATTTGTCCGTGTATTTGTCCATGGAGGAGTTCACTGCCAATTTGACTGACAAATTCGACTCGATTTGGCAGGGTATTTGGCAGTTGAGGTGCAAAGGAGACCCCGCGGTGGGGGTGTTGAGCGAACACTGCCATAAACACCGTCGCGTGGTAGTGTAAATGGTAGTGGCGTTATCCTGCGGGGGTACTTAACTCACTTCTGCAATTCCGCCCTCATCCTTCTCCTGATGCGGTTGATGTGACGCTCGAAAGCACCGCCCGAAAGGAGCTCCGCCAAGACCAGCTGCTCGAAGGTCGGTACCGTGCAGGAATAAAATCCCAGCTGTTCGTTGAACTTCTCCATCAGGTGCTCGGGAAGCACCATATAGCCCACACGAAGGGCAGGGGAGATCGATTTGGAGAAGGTATTAAGGTAGATGACGTTGTCATTTGTTGCCATGGAAAAGAGTGTCTCGACGGGCTTTCCGAGGACCGAGAACTCCGATTCGTAGTCATCCTCGATGATAAGACTTCCCCTCTTGTCGGCCCACCTGATGTACTCGTGACGCTTGGAAGCGGAGGCGGTGATACCGGTTGGGAAGCTCCTGAAAGGCGATATGTGAAGTATCTCAGCTTTTGTATTACCGAGTGCGGAACTCTCGATACCGTCATTTCCCAAGGGGAGCAGATCGCAGGTGATACCCGAGACTTCATAAACACGCCTGATCTTATCGTAGGAAGGATCCTCCAGCGCTACGATCTTACCTTTTCCTATGAGTGCCGCGATCAGGTTATAGAGATATTCGGCTCCTGATCCCACGACGATCCTGTCGGGAGTTACACGAATATCCTTGTTGCGTGCCAGATATCTGGCGATCGCTTCCCTGAACTCTCCGATGCCGTTATTCGGGGACTTTAGGAGGATATCGTTTTCTCTGTTCGTGATGACGCTTCTCATGGTCTTTGCAAGTACGGAAGGCGGGAATCGGCAGTCTTCGAAACTGTCGTAGTATTCCTGAGGAGTCGTCATCGGCGTTGATACCGAGTCGGGGAAAGACGAGAATCCGTCGTCGGGGCGAAAGTCTACGAAATACCCGCTCTTTTGTACGCTCCTAATATACCCTTCATCACAGAGGAGCGCATACGCGTGCTCGGCCGTAATTACGCTCACGCCGAACTGCGCGGAGATCGTTCTCTTTGACGGAATCTTCGTGTTGTAGGCGTATATGCCGTCTACGATGTCTTTCTTTATGTGCTTATAGATCTGCATGTAGGCTGTATCGCCCGTGTTGGTTCCTGCTGTTCTCATCTGGTTATATTAAAAACTCCTAAACTGGATATTTTTTATATTCAGATATGTTGTAACCTATGATCGTTGAAATTGCAATACATATCGAACATATAGGAGTTATAAAGAAATGAGCGAGCAGCAGGCAAAGAGAAACAGATTAAGAAAGACAGCATACGCAGGAGTACTTGCGGCATTTGTATTTGTGGGTACGGAGCTTCATGTGCCGACGGCGATAGGACATGTAAATCTCGGGGATGTGGTAATACTTTTAAGTTCTTATATCCTGGGGCCCTTTGCAGCCTTTCCCGCGGCCATAGGTTCCGCTGCGGCCGACCTTATCGGCGGTTATGCGCAGTATGTACTTCCGACGTTCATAATAAAAGGACTGATGGGACTTGTTGCCGGACTGCTCCTCAGGAAAGGCACAGGCGACAAGGTATCCCTTCCTCGAAAGCTTATAGCGGCAGTCATTGCGGAGATCATAATGGTCGCAGGATACTTTGTGGTAGAGGCTTTCTTCATGTACGGAGTAGGCGCGGCGGCAGCATCGATCATCCCCAACTGCATCCAGGCACTTGCCGCGATCATCGGAGCGATACCACTTACTTACGTGAAAGCTTTCGATAAAGTCCGTTTATAAGGACTCAAATTACGGTTCCGCACATATTGTGCAAATGTAAGGAAACCTCGTTCCGTTTATCTGTTATAATTAGAAAAAATTATAAAGAAGTATAGACGGAGAGATCTAGTGGACGAATTCGGATTTGACCTGACAAGCGGCGGGAGTGACTTCTTCTCGGAGCTTGATTCGATATATAACAATGTTACAGAGCCTGAGGTTGGGGCGTCTGATGCTGATGAGCTTCTCGAGGGCTTAAACCCCGAACAGAAGGAAGCAGTTCAGCATCTTGGCGGTCCGCTCCTCATTTTGGCGGGTGCGGGCTCCGGTAAGACGAGGGTTATCACATATCGTATCGCCTACATGATGAAGAAGCATAACGTAGCCCCCGGGTCGATCCTTGCGATCACTTTCACCAACAAGGCGGCTAACGAGATGAAGGAGAGGATCACGGCGCTCGTAGGCGACAGATCCCAGTACATCTGGTGCGGTACATTCCACTCCATCTTCGCGAGGATATTAAGAAGACATGCGGACCTTATCGGTTACGACAGGAACTTCACGATTCTTGACTCCGATGACCAGCTCAAGATGGTAAAGCAGGTCATGCAGGAACTCGACATCTCCGAAAAGATGTATAAGCCCAGGAACTTCCTTTACGAGATCACGAATTCAAAGAACCATATGGTAAGCCCCGAGCAGTACGAGCAGCTCGCGGGAGCGGATACCGCAAGGCAGCAGAATGCCAAGGTCTATAAGCGCTATAACATGAAGCTCATCGAGAATAACGCGATGGATTTCGACGATATCCTCGTCAATATGGTAAAGCTCCTCAAGGGCAATCCCGATATTCTCGAGTTCTATCGAAATAAGTTCGGCTACATCATGGTCGACGAGTATCAGGATACGAACCAGCCTCAGTATAATGCGGTAATGCTCCTTGCCAAGGGACACAACAATATCTGTGTAGTAGGTGACGACGATCAGTCGATCTACGCATTCCGTGGTGCCGACGTTCGAATGATCCTTAATTTCGAGAAGGATTTCCCGGGATGTCAGGTAATTAAGCTCGAGCAGAATTACAGATCTACAAAGACGATCCTTTCTGCCGCAAATGAGGTCATCGCCAACAATAAGAGCCGTAAGAGCAAGGCTTTGAGGACCGAAGGCAACGAAGGCGATAAGATCATCGTAATGAATGCCGACAGCCAGGCAGTAGAAGCTGCTTGGACCGCGGATACGATCAAGCATATGGTCCAGAAGGGCAAGTTCGCATATTCCGACGTTGCTATCCTATACAGGATGAATGCTCTTTCGAGATCAGTCGAGTCGGCTCTTCGAGATAAGGGTATCCCGTTCAGGATCTACGGCGGCATGCGATTCTATGACCGTAAGGAGATCAAGGATACGCTTGCTTACTTAAGGCTCATAAATGACAGCAAGGACGATCTCGCTTTCGACAGGATAATAAATGTCCCCAAGCGCGGAATCGGTGATACGACGGTCGATAAGATCAGGGCCATCGCGGCGGCAGAGCATGTCTCCATGATGGATGTCGCAAGGCGCGCAAGCCAGTACGAAGAACTCATGCGTTCGGCTAATAAGCTCTACGGTTTTTGTAAGCTCATAGACGAGTTTACGGTGCACCTCGAAGAAGACGAGATGTCTTTCCCCGACTTCGTAGATTATGTCGAGAATGAATCGGGCATGATCCAGGAGATGATCGACCAGAGGGAGAGCAAGGGCGAGCTCACGGACCGTGTCGAGAACCTGAAGGAACTCCTGTCTGAAGCCGCCGAGTTCGAGAAGAATCACAGAACGAGTGAAGAGACGGACAACAGCGAACTTCAAAGCGAGATCGAAGATGACGAATTCCTTGAGGAAGAGACTGCGACCGCAGATACGCTGAGAGGAATACTCGCACTCTATCTTGAAAATGCGGCGCTCTATTCACAGGGTGACAGCGATGACGACAACGAGGACTATGTAAAGCTCATGTCTATCCATAGTTCCAAGGGACTTGAGTTCGGCGCCGTCTTCCTTATCGGTGTTGAGGACGGTATCTTCCCGAGCTATAAGTCGATAGCGTCGGCTGCAGATACGGAAGAAGAGCGAAGACTCATGTATGTTGCGATCACGAGAGCAAAGAAGAATCTCTTTATCGTACTTACGAGACAGAGAATGCTCTTTGGTCAGACGCAGTGCCTGCCGCCTTCAAGATTCCTGCGCGAGATAAATCCCGAGCACCTCTACAGGATGGGCAATATGCGCGAGGTTCAAAAGCAGCCTTCCGAGGCGGTCAATTCGCAGGCAAGGGTCATCGCGAGAAGAAATATCGCAAGTGCGCTCTCATCGGGTGTCACGACTAAGAAGGATACTACGGGCGGCATGAGATCGGGCGTCGCAAAGAAGCCAGGTGCATTGTCTCCCGCTGAGATAAAGGATGGCATGAAGGTAAGACACGACAGATTCGGAAGCGGAATCGTCATAAAGGTGGAACCTGTTGCCGGAGATGCTCTTATCACAGTCGATTTTGACGGCATGCGAAAGAACATGCTCGCCGGGACGGCGGGACTTAAGAAAGGAGAATGACCGTGTACAGCCTTTTTGATATGTACAGCGACGAGTTCAACGCGATCGAGATCGAGCCCCAGCTCATGAAGAATGAGAAGGACACGGAATTTGTAAGGCTCATCCGTGAGGAAAGAGAGCGAACCTTCTCTCCTTTCGCGCAGAAGAGTTCTCAGTCGAGAGGTCGTATCAGAGAGGAAGAACCGTGCATCATTAGAAGCGTCTACGAGCGTGACATGGGACGTATAATCTTCTCGCAGTCATTCAGGCGTTTGAGGCACAAGACACAGGTATTTTTTAATCCTACGAACGATCATATCTGCTCGAGGATCGAGCACGTTATCTACGTAAATTACATATCGACGATCATCGGTCGTGCGCTGAACCTCAATACGGATCTTATCCAGGCAATCGCAATGGGTCATGACCTCGGGCACGCACCGTTCGGCCACAGCGGCGAGAGAGCACTTAATAAGTGCATCAAGAGTGTGGATCCCAAGGAATATTTCGAGCATGAGGTCCACAGCCTTCGAGTCCTTGACGTACTCGAGGAGCACAGGCCCGGAACATACGGATTAAATCTTACTTTCGAGGTCAGGGACGGTATCGTATCACACTGCGGCGAGACATATAACGAGTATGTCTTAAAGCCTCTTCGCGATAAGACCGAGGCGCAGATCTCGAATAAGCCCGAGAAAGACAGAACGGCACCTGCGACACTCGAAGGATGCGTCGTAAGATTCGCCGATAAGATCGCTTATGTAGGAAGAGACGTCGAGGATGCAAGGCGTGCGGGTATCATCGGAGGTACGGGAGAATTCCTGCCCGACAGTGTTACCGACAGGCTCGGAAATACCAACGCCGAGACGATCAATATTCTTGTCGGCGACATCATCCACAGCAGCTTGAATGCCGACGAGATCAGGATGAGCGAAGGTAACTTCAAGGCCATGAACGATTTCCTTACGAAAAACTTCGAGGAGATCTATAAGGCGCCTAAGATCTGCACATTCGAAAAGACGGTAGACATAATAATCGAAGCGATATTCGAAGCATTCATGAAGTGCACCGAGGATATCGAGAAGGCGAGCGCATCCGAAAATCGCGCGATAAAGGATTTCTCGAAATACTATCTCAACCATCCCGAGCAGTCGGCTATCCCTGCAAGGAAGGTAACGGATTATATCGCAGGCATGACGGATACTTATGCGAATACATGCTTCGATCTGCTCTATAAGGTTTGACGGAGGAATAAGGAAATGGAAGACAATAAGGCATACGGATTTTATGCGATGCTCGACAGGATGCAGTATATCAACAGATGGGGCCTCATGAGGAACAATCGTGTTGAGAATATTAAGGAACACAGCTTTGACGTTGCGGTAATAGCTCATGCGCTCGCGGTGCTCCATAATGCGAAGTTCCCTGATCCCATCAAGGTCGACAGATATCAAGTCTTAGCATATGCGCTCTATCACGACTGCACCGAGATCATCACGGGTGATCTGCCCACGCCGATCAAGTACAGGAACGAGACCATCAAGCAGGCATATAAGGAGGTCGAGCACGAGGCGGCCGAAAGACTTTCGTCGCTCCTTCCCGAGGTCATGCAGGACGAGTATCTCGAGCTCCTGGACCCCGCATATGAAGGTGAAGAGGGCATCATGATCAAGAAGCTCGTAAAGGCTGCCGACAGGATCGCGGCTTATATCAAGTGCCTGACCGAAGAGGCTTCCGGTAATACCGAGTTCACTTCTGCAAAGGAGACAATCCTTTCGACTATTGATAATATTAAGTTACCCGAGGTTGACTATTTCATGGAGAAGTTCGTGCCCTCGTACGGCTTTACTCTCGATGAGCTCAACGCGGGAAGAAAAGACGAGACTATCTGATGAAGAGAAAAAAGACGACAGAATATCTTATTACGGCAACGATAACGGCAGTGCTCGGTATCGTACTTACGGTAGTGACCGCGGTCGCTCTCGGAGGTATGAGTACGCCCGTTAAGGACCTTAAAGGTGACGGTGCCGATATAATGCAGAGGACAGCCGAGATCACGGGCGGAAATAACGTATCTCTTGCCGAGCAGCGTGTAGGCTCGGGTCTTCTGTCAGTAGGTGACTATACCATCCGCTGCTTTACTAGCGCGGATTACTTATCGCTCAATAAGGACGATGAGGCTTTTGCAAATGATCTTGCGATCGCGCTCGAAGGTGAGGCCGATCCCGATACGGTCGATGATATACTCGATCTTCTCGATGACCATTCGAGAATGTATGCGATCGATCAGATGGTCACGAAGTGTGATAAGTCATTTGCCTCAACGACTGAAGTTTCTTCAGACCCCGGCGACAGCTTTACCGACTGCGTGGTAACAAAGCCTCTCGAGGGTACCGACGGCTATACGATCGGTATCAGAAGAGTAGAGGGTAACTTTACCGCGACGGGCGATGAAGTCAGAACGGATTTCTTCGTTGACGGAGTCCTTTACCAGGGCAATATCAGGATGAGCGACGCCGAGGACGGTGACGGAAATGATTTCGTCATGGCATGGGATACTTCGGTCGTCGATTCGGGCGAGCACGATGTATTCATTCTCCTGAGGTCATCCGACGGAAGGGGTCAGATAATCGCGGGCGGTACGATAATGGTGCCTCGATGCATGACTCTCGTAAACGATAGGGTACAGCAGGGTTCCATTGATCAGAACAGCAGCATCTCATGGTATATCTTAAATGCCGAAGACCGTGATGCATACGTTAACTTCGTAGGGCTTAGCGACGATATCAAGGTATCGCTCTACGATGCATACGGAGAGTTCATCGGAACTAACGATCTTCTCGATTCCGACTATGAGATATTAAGAGGCCATAAGCAGGACGTTAACAAGATCACTGAGGATACGGGTATCCCCGGAGCATCGAATAATTTCTTCGTAAGAGTAGAAAGAGGCGAGGGCTGCTCGTCCGAGTCGGATGCAATAAGCTACACGATGGTACAGAGCAGGAACGTAGCTTTGTACGAAGGTTCCTACTATGCCGTATTGGACGATATCGGAGCAGTTCCCACACCGCTTCCCATATCATCGAGCAACAGCCCTTATTCGGGGTCTACCGTAAGGCTCGGCGATCTTAACAATAACGAGATCGAAGTCGTCTACGAGGATGTCAGATATCTTCCTTTGAGCGGATTCCTGACAAAGCTCGATCTGAGCGATACGGGCACGGGAAGAGGCGTTGATTTCTTCCCCAACTTTGCGGGTAAGACCGTTGATTACGGATTCTATTCCACGTCCCTTGGTACTCTCAACCTCGACTTCGTGACTCAGGAGGGATATGCGGCAACAGTCGATATCACTCTCGATAATCAGGGCAATGTCTCATCGTATTCACAGGGTGATACTATCACGTTAGGTCCCGGCGAGAATACGATCAAGGTAATGGTCAATGCTTTTGACGGAACGGTCAAATCCTATTCCGTTTATATCCTGAACGGAGATGACAGCGGTGACTTCAGCGAGTCTACCTTGTCACTCTTCCCTCAGTCATATTATAGCGGCCTGTGGCTCCTTCATTCGCTTCATCCCGCATATTGCTTCAGACCTTATAACACGGGTATGTCTTTCCCGACCGTTCTCGATAACGAGGACAGTGCCGACAGGAGCCTTGCGAATATCTATTCGCATCCCGCATGGTGCCAGAGCGGCAGCCCTGAGTACGACGGCGGCGGATGGTATGCTGCGACTAATGAAGTAATACAGTATTTCGTGGATCCGAGAAACTATCTTGATCCTCAGCATATCTTCTCCTTCGAGATGCTCTCTTTCGACAGCACAGCTCAGACAGTCGACGGTGTAAGAAATATCGTTGCCGGAAGCTTCATGGAAGATACGTCGGAGTATGACTATGCTCAGATCATCTACGACGCGGGCCAGACTGCAAATGTCTCTCCTTATTTCCTCGCGAGCAGGATATTGCAGGAGATGGGCTACAACGGTGAGTCCGAGCTCTGCCACGGTACGCTTGACGGATACGAAGGTTACTATAACTTCTATAACATCGGATCAACGCCCGATCCTTCGATCCAGAACGGTGCTCTCATAAACGGTGCGAGATATGCGCAGTGGGGACAGGATCCCGACGGACAGCAGATCACTCCCGAGGAAGCATCACTCATGCTTCCCTGGAACTCCGTAGACCGTGCGATCACGGGCGGGGCGCTTTGGATCGCTTCGAGATATACGGCCGCAGGTCAGGATACTCTTTACTTCCAGAAGTTCGACGTTATCGATAACGAAGACGGACTTTATATGCACCAGTATGCACAGAACATCTCGATGGCATATACTGAGGGAGCAAGATACTTCTCGGGTTATGCCTCCATCGACATGCTCGATCAGCCTTTCACGTTCGTGATCCCCGTCTATACGGATATGCCCGAACAGTTCGGAACGATGCCATATTCGGGAGCCTGATCTGATGCGTAAGAGCGTATTTACAAAGATCGTTCATATCGTCTTATTGATGTCAGTCGTAATCGGGCTGGTAGCATCTCCGTGTCTGCCTTTGACTCGTGATGTCTATGCCGACGGTGATATCGTAGTTACGCTCAGCACCAATGATTCCGTCGTAAATCCCGGAGATATCGTAACGATCAATGTAGTGGCGAACGAGCTTTGCAATATCACGAGATTCGGGGATATCACTTTAAGATTTCCTCAGGATAAAGTTGAATTCGTATCCATGGCTCAGCCGATGGAGCTCGGTTCTTTCTCATATGTATGCAATGATCCTTCGGACGGCGCTCTCGTAGTTGCCGCAGTAGATGAAGTTGTGGAAGCAGACCTCGATACGGGCGGAGAAGATCAGTCCGTATATTTCGAGGATTCGGTCACGCTCTTCAGCGCTTCATTCAGAGTCAATACACAGTCTTCTGATTCACTTCGTTTCTGGCTTGAGACCGCAGACGGATTCAGAAACAGCTCGGGAGAAGAATTCTCGGCTTCGATCGGCGACGGTATCACGGTAACGGTAGAAGATGAGCTTTCGTCGGATGCGACTCTCATGAACCTTGAAGTTGAAGGCGTATCGCTGACCCCTGCATTCAGTCCCGATGTATTCGAGTACTCGACGAGTGTTAACAGTCAGGTGACAGAGATAGAGATAGCAGCTATGTCCAGGAACCTGAGTGCTCAGGTCGCCATATCTGATACGAGCCTGCAGCTTGGCGAGAATCTCATAATCATAACTGTCACGGCTCAGGACGGAACTACCGTCAACGAATATAAGCTCTACGTAACGAGGCAGGAGAGTTTCTTTGCCGAGGGTACGGGCCTTGTCGATTCTACGGGCAGAACGTTTACTTTCGTCGCCGTTCCGAATACTTACGATCTTCCGGACGGATTCGTTTCTACGACAAGAGTCATAAACGGTTATACGGTTCCCGTATTCGTACGAGAAGGTGTAACGAGCTACCTCATCTACATGTACGACGGCGCGGGAGAGCCCGGCTTTTATTTCTACAATCCTACGACTAAGGTCGTCACCAGATACAATACCGATAACTATGCGATAATAAGCAGCAGGGTCTTGACTGTCGTGCCCGTTCCCGATGCGGTAAAGATACCGAGCGGATTTGAGCCTTCAACTCTCATGACTTCCGACGGAGTTCTCCTCGAAGGATTCGTAAACGAGAATAATGTCTTTATCGCCTATATGAAGGATGAGGACGGTAATTCATCCTTCTACAGATACGACTCGCAGTCCGGCAGATTCTACGACTATAAGACGGTCGATAAGACTGCCGAGAGGATATACGGTATCTTTTTCAGAGTTTTCCTGATAATATCCCTTGTCGAAGCGGTCGTTATCATCGCTACGGTATATCTTATCCGCAGGATCATCGCGAACCGTAATAATCCGAGGCCGAGAAGGGTATGACATTCAAAGAATTACTGTACGGCAGTGACAGATTTACACAAAAGCAGGAAAAGTTCAGGATGTTCGCGATGTATTTCGTTACGGGCATCTTGACGTGTCTTGCAAACTTTATCTGCTTTACCCTTTTCGATAAGTTCGTTCATGCCGAGCTTCACGCCACGATCATCAAGTGGGACTTTGACCTCATGCTGATCTTAAACCAGACGGTTGCCTGGGTAGCCTCTACGCTTACGGCTTTCTTCACGAACAGAGCATTCGTATTCAGATCAAAGGGTAATGTTCTACTGGAGCTCCTGGGATTTTGCTGTGCAAGGCTGTCGACTCTGATCTCGATCGAGATCGCGCTCTTTGCGGTCTTTGTCATGATCCTGGAGCACAATGTCGGTATACCGACCGATACCCTGATCGTTGAGATAATAGGATTTGATCTTACCTGGCTCTATGTAGTCAAGCTCATAGATTCCATCGTGCTCGTCGCAGTTAATTACGTACTGAGCAGATGGGTAGTCTTCAGGAGAGGAATGAAAAAGACAGATGACCAAGGAAAATAACGGCACACCCGAATTCTTAAAAGACGCATTGAAGTTCGGTATCAACCTGGGACTCGACAGGATGAACAAGCTCGACGAGATCCTCGGGGACCCTCAAAAGAAGTTCAAGGTGATCCATATCGCAGGAACGAACGGCAAGGGCTCGACAGCCGCATATACCGCATCGATCCTTGCCGCATCTGGAAAGAAAGTAGGCGTCTATACGTCACCTTTCCTCGAGAGATTCTCCGAGAGGATGAGGGTCATCGACGGAAGAGAAGGACTTGATAAGCTCCTGACTGACGAAGCATACGGCGAGATCGATGCAGATACGCTTTCAAAGTATTCTGAAGAAGTACGCATCGCTGCCGAGAAGATGACCTCAGAAGGATATGAGCATCCGACGGAGTTCGAGCTCGTAACGGCTATCTGCTATCTCTGGTTCGCCGAAAAGGAGATCGACATCGCGGTCCTCGAGACGGGACTTGGCGGAAGGCTCGACTCGACTAACGTTATCGCGGATCCCGTCTGTACGATCATCACGGCTATCGGAATGGACCATACCGACAGGCTCGGAAATACCATAGCGGAGATCACGGGTGAGAAGGCCGGCATATTAAAGAGCGGCTCTCCCGCAGTAGTCTCGTCACCTGACGAGATGCTGATCAGCCCTGAAGAGCGAAAGGACGTAAAGCGCGTTATCGATGAGCGTGCAGCCGAGCTCGGAGTGGACGTCACATATGTCACGGCAGGCGACTGCGATATCAGCTTCAGCGAAGACGGATACATGGGATTTACTTACGAAGGTAAGAGGTTCAGGACGAGGCTTCTCGGAAAGCACCAGACAAGAAATGCTGCAGCTGCGATTGAAGCATGCCGCATCGCGGGAGCAGACGAAGAGTCGATCGAGTACGGTATCACGAATGCCGTATGGAAGGGCAGGGCTGAATGCCTCAGTCTCGACCCCGTAGTCGTACTCGACGGCGGACACAATAAGCAGTGTGCCGAGAGCCTTACGGACGTTCTTCGCGAGATGCTCGGCGGAAAGCTTCGCGGACGCAGGATGAGAGTCGTCATGGGCGCCATGAAGGATAAGGACGTTGACGGCATGCTCGAGACGCTCAAGGCAGGCGGAGTCAGCTTTGACGAAGTCTTTGCAGTCAAAGTCAACAACCCCAGGACCATGTTGCCCGATGAACTTTCGGAAAAGCTCGAACTTGTGTATAATAACAAGGTTAAAGCGGTCTGTTATGACGACGCCGTAACTGCGGTACTCGAGGCCTTCAGAAGGTCAGCAGAGGACGGAACACCTCTTCTTGTGACAGGGTCGCTCTATCTTATAGGGGAAATACGAGGCGCGCTTCGTGCCGAGATAAAAAGGATGAAATAAAAGATGCACGATTATCAGAGATTCGCATTGATGCTCGGTCCGGTCGAGGAAAAGGATCTGATCCTTTTCGATATGAGCCCGGATGACAAGGTGCACGTTGTAAAGCAGTACAACAGGGCACTTCTCAATGCGCAGCGCGACGGTACGGATGTAGCACAGATAATCCTTAAGCCTCTTATCGAGAAATACCCTTCATGGGGTGACTGCGCATTACTCTACGGACTCTGCCTAGCAAGAGAGAAGCAGTTCAAGAGAGCCGAGAGCGCAATGGAATATGCAGTAAATAACACGTTGAGCTCCGAGCAGTCCCTGGCTATCGCACAGGAATCCATGAAGCTCATTCGTGACGATATAAAGAATCCCGATCCCGAGCCCGAAGTTCCGAAGAGTAACAAGACATGGACTTCGCTCGCATCAGGTGAAGCCGGAGCAGCAGGCAGGAAGGGCATGCAGGCGCCTATCCTCGTAAAGGCCACCAACAGGACAAATGATTTCCAGATGGCTTCCGAGAAGGAAAGAAGAGACATCATGATGAGGTCTGCCGCCGTCGGAGATGAGATGGCAAGCGACGACATAATAGTAGAGGATGTAAGGACACCTGCAGACAGATTGAGGTTTACAGTCAAGGTCATTACGGGTATAGTCATCGCAGTAGCCGTATTCCTTCTTGTATTCCTGGTCATCATCCCGGCAATATCCAAGATGAAGAACAGCCACGATACGGAGGACAGACTGGACTTCCTTATCGCAGAGCTCGAAGAGAATAAGGACGACCCCGCGGTCGCAGGCATCATCAATGATTATGCAGTGCGCTTTGAGGGAGCCGAGGCAGTAGATTCCGCAAGGGAAGAAGCGGCCGAGACTACTACGACCACGGAGACTACTACCGAAGAGACTACAACGACGACCGAAGAGACTGAGCTCGCGCCGGTCATCAATACGGATGAGACCGAGCCTGAAGAGACTTCCGAAGGTGAAGGAGAGTCCGGTGATGGTGGAGACACCGAAGGCGGCTCGGGAGAAGAAGGCAGCGGAGAAGACGAATACAACGAGTGATCGGAGGAGATAAAGAAATGAAGTATATAAGCACAAGAGGTTATGAGAAGAAGTACTCGGCATCAGAGGCTATCGTTCTGGGTATCGCACCCGACGGCGGACTCTTTGTACCCGAATCCATCCCGACTCTTTCCGCGGATGATATCGAAGAGATGAAGAACATGGCTTTCTACCAGATCTCCGCAAGGGTCCTTTCGAAGTTCCTTGACGAGTTCTCCGAGAAAGAGCTCCTCGAGTACACATCTCAGGCATATCACGAAGATAAGTGGGGAGAGAACACGGTTCCCCTCGTACAGCTCAATGCATATAACGACAGAGAGTTCATCCTCGAGCTCTGGCACGGACCTACGGCAGCATTTAAGGATGTTGCTCTCCAGCTCCTGCCTCACCTTATGACTGCTTCTATCAAGAAGACGGGCGAGAGCAAGAAGATCTGTATCCTTACCGCAACATCAGGTGATACGGGTAAGGCTGCTCTTGAGGGCTTTAAGGATCTTCCCGGTACCGAGATCATCGTATTCTATCCTTCCGACGGAGTATCCGAGGCTCAGAAGCTTCAGATGATCACGACAACGGGTTCCAATACTCATGTAATCGCGGTAAACGGCTGCTTTGACGATGCTCAGACAGGCGTTAAGAATATCTTTGCGGATCAGGCTTTCAACGATAAGCTTAATAGCAACGGCGTTAAGCTCTCTTCTGCTAATTCCATCAACTGGGGCCGTCTCGTTCCTCAGATCGCTTACTATGTATATTCCTACATCGAGCTTTTGAGAACTGAGAAGATCGAGAAGGGCGAGTCCATCAATATCGTAGTTCCTACGGGTAACTTCGGTAACATCCTCGCTGCATGGTATGCAAAGCAGATGGGTATCCCCGTACACAGACTTATCTGTGCTTCCAACAGGAACAAGGTACTCTGCGATTTCTTCAGTTCCGGTAAGTATGACAGGAACAGAGAGTTCTTTAAGACTACATCTCCTTCCATGGATATCCTTATATCCTCTAACCTCGAAAGACTTCTCTTCGAGCTTACGGACAAGAATGCCGAGCAGGTCAAGGAGTGGATGAAGGAGCTCAATACTAACGGCGTATACAGCGTAGATGCCAAGACATTGAAGAAACTCCAGATGCTCTTCGTCGGCGGTTTTGCAGATGAGACGGGCGTATCCAAGACTATCCTCGATGTATATGACAGAACGGATAATGTTATCGATACACATACGGCCGTCGGATTTAATATCTACAACCGTTACCACCAGAGATCTTCCGACGAGGCTAAGACGGTATTTGCTTCAACGGCATCTCCGTTCAAGTTCTCTCCCGCAGTAATGGATGCTCTTCGCGGAAACGGCTACAGCAACGGCAGATCCGTAGAGACGATCATCAAGGAACTTTCCGAAGAGAGCGGTCTTGAGATCCCCGCAGGTATCAAGGACTTATCCTCCAAAGAGATCCTCCACAAGGATATGATCGAGAAGGATCAGA
Source organism: Ruminococcaceae bacterium KH2T8 (assembly GCA_900111435.1). Taxonomy (NCBI): domain Bacteria; kingdom Bacillati; phylum Bacillota; class Clostridia; order Eubacteriales; family Oscillospiraceae; species Ruminococcaceae bacterium KH2T8. Next base: position 341,062 of record FOIY01000003.1, on the reverse strand, counting down.
TGGAGAATAAGGTAGAAGAAATCCTCATCGGCTGATTCAATTTTTATTAATAATATATATTTAAATAAGGCCCCTGTTATGATAAGATTTTTAGCAAGAATTTTTATCACGATGGGGGTTTAAGTATATGCCAAAGAAAGACGACATTAACAAGATACTCATTATCGGCTCGGGCCCGATCATCATCGGACAGGCATGTGAGTTCGACTATTCCGGCACACAGGCGTGTAAGGCGCTTCGTAAGCTCGGATATGAGATCGTTCTCGTAAATTCCAACCCGGCTACGATCATGACAGATCCCGATGTGGCTGACAGAACTTATATTGAGCCGCTTAATGTTGCCCGTATTGAACAGATAATCGAAAAGGAACGTCCTGATGCTTTGCTTCCCAATCTCGGAGGTCAGTCAGGACTTAATCTTTGCTCTGAGCTTGCAGAAGCAGGCGTACTCGAGAAGTACAACGTACAGGTTATCGGTGTCCAGGTCGACGCTATCGAGCGAGGCGAGGACCGTATCGAGTTCAAGAACACGATGAATGCACTCGGTATCGAGATGCCCAGAAGCCATGAGGCTTATTCCGTAGAGGAAGCACTTAAGATCGCAGACGAGCTCGGATATCCCGTAGTACTTCGTCCCGCTTACACGATGGGTGGCGCCGGCGGCGGTCTCGTATATAACGTAGACGAGCTCAAGGTAGTATGCGAAAGAGGTCTTCAGGCCAGCCTCGTAGGACAGGTCCTCGTTGAGGAGTCTATCAGCGGTTGGGAAGAGCTTGAGCTCGAGGTAGTACGTGATGCAAAGAACAACAAGATCACTGTTTGCTTTATCGAGAATATCGACCCCATCGGTGTACATACAGGTGACTCTTTCTGTTCCGCACCTATGCTCACGATCTCTCAGGATGTACAGGACAAGCTCCAGGAAGCATCCTACAAGATCATCGAAGCTATCGAAGTAATCGGCGGTTGTAACTGCCAGTTCGCTCACGATCCCGTATCCGGAAGGATCGTAGTAATCGAGATCAACCCCAGAACATCCAGATCCTCTGCTCTTGCTTCCAAGGCAACAGGATTCCCCATCGCACTTGTTTCCGCTATGCTCGCATGCGGTCTTACACTTGACGAGATCCCCTGCGGTAAGTACGGCACACTTGATAAGTACGTACCCGACGGAGACTATGTTGTTATCAAGTTCGCAAGATGGGCTTTCGAGAAGTTCAAGGGCGCTCAGGATAAGCTCGGTACACAGATGCGTGCCGTCGGTGAGGTAATGAGCATCGGTAAGACATATAAGGAAGCTTTCCAGAAGGCTATAAGATCTCTTGAGACAGGAAGATATGGTCTCGGATTCGCTAAGAACTTCCACGATAAGAGCAAGGAAGATCTCATGATGATGCTCAATACTCCCACATCCGAGAGACAGTTCATCATCTACGAGGCACTTCGTAAGGGCGCTACTATCGATGAGATCTATGAAGTTACAAAGATCAAGCACTGGTTCCTTGAGCAGATGAAGGAACTCGTCGAAGAGGAAGAAGCTCTCATGAAGAACAAGGGCGAAGTACCTTCAAAGCCCGTTCTCCTTCAGGCTAAGCTCGACGGTTTCTCCGACAGATATCTCTCCAAGATCCTCGACGTTACCGAGGAGTCCATCAGGACAAAGAGATACGAGTACGGCATCAAGGAAGCATGGGAAGGCGTACACGTAAGCGGAACACAGGATGCTGCTTACTACTACTCCACATATCATCTCTCCGAGGACAAGAGCCCCTGCAATACGGATAAGCCCAAGATCATGATCTTAGGCGGCGGTCCTAACCGTATCGGTCAGGGTATCGAGTTCGACTACTGCTGCGTACATGCTGCACTTGCACTTAAGAAGCTCGGATTCGAGTCCATCATCGTTAACTGTAACCCCGAGACTGTATCTACTGACTACGATACATCCGATAAGCTCTATTTCGAGCCCCTGACACTCGAGGATGTTCTTGCTATCCACGAGAAGGAGAAGCCCGTAGGAGTTATCGCTCAGTTCGGCGGACAGACACCTCTTAACCTTGCAGCTGACCTCAAGAAGAACGGCATCAAGATCCTCGGTACGTCTCCCGAGACTATCGACCTCGCAGAGGACAGAGATCACTTCCGTGCTATGATGGAAAAGCTCAACATCCCCATGCCTGAGGCAGGAATGGCTGTTACCGTTGACGAGGCTCTCGAAGTTGCTAACCGCATCGGTTACCCCGTAATGGTAAGACCTTCTTACGTATTGGGCGGCCGCGGAATGGAGATCGTTCACGACGATGAGATGCTCCGCGTATACATGGAAGCAGCTGTAGGCGTAACACCCGACAGACCTATCCTCGTAGACAGATTCCTTCACCACGCTACAGAGTGTGAGGCAGATGCCATCTCCGACGGTACAAACTGCTTCGTACCCGCAGTAATGGAGCACATCGAGCTCGCAGGCGTACACTCCGGTGACTCCGCTTGTATCCTTCCTTCCAAGAACCTTACTGAGAAGCAGGTTGCTACGATCAAGGAATATACAAAGAAGATCGCTATCGAGATGGGCGTATGCGGCCTCATGAACATGCAGTACGCAATCGAGGATGACGTTGTATACGTACTCGAGGCTAACCCCAGAGCAAGTAGAACAGTACCTCTGGTATCCAAGGTCTGCGCTATCAACATGGTTAAGATCGCAACGGAGATCATGACATCCGAGCTTACAGGCAGGAAGTCACCCGTACCCGAGCTTCACGATAAGGTTATCAACCACTATGGTGTTAAGGAAGCAGTCTTCCCCTTCAATATGTTCCAGGAAGTAGACCCCGTTCTCGGACCCGAGATGAGATCCACAGGTGAGGTTCTCGGTCTTTCTCCTAACTTCGGCGAGGCTTACTTCAAGGCTCAGGAAGCTACAAAGACAATGCTTCCCATCGAGGGAACGGTCCTCATGTCCGTTTGCGACAGAGATAAGTCCGATCTTCTTGAAGTTGCAAGAGCATTTAACGAAGTAGGATTCAAGATCCTTGCTACAGGCGGCACATACGACATGATCGTAGGTGACGGCATCCCTGCTACAAAGGTCAAGAAGCTCTACGAGGGAAGACCTAACATCACTGATCTTATCGCTAACGGCGAGATCAACCTGATCATCAACACACCTGCAGGTAAGACAAGTGTTCATAACGACAGCTACATCCGTCAGGAAGCTATCAAGCACAGGATCCCCTACATGACGACAATGGCAGCCGCAAAGGCTTCCGCTGAGGGTATCAAGGCACTGAAGAACAATACACACCTCGGTGTTAAGGCTCTCCAGGATTTCCACGCTGAGATCAAGTGATCATCCTCTGACAAAGAGATAACGCGATGATAAAGGACCTCCGATCTTTACGGTCGGGGGTCCTTTTGTATAGAGGGGATTATGTAAAAAGTATGAGTGGTTCTGCTAAAGGCTGCGGTCAGATCAGGCTGCCATGCCGTGATCGCTTCCGTCTCGGTTGCAGATAAAGTCACTGTAAGCGAAAGTCTTGCTCGCGAACTTGGAATATATGTCTGCGTCCGAGATTTCGTCGATCTCCTCGTAGAATTCTTCGTCATCAAGGAAAAGAAGGTATTCCTTGAGCTCGTTCATCTCGTTTCTCGTAAGCTGGTAAACTGTTCTTCTGTTATACATAGTCGTAACTCCCTTGATCCTTTAGTATGGCGTCGCCGCCAGTGTTATCCTGTGTTATGGCATTATAATACGCCCCACGGAAAACGCGTCCCATAGGTTTGGCTTACACATATCTAACAGTAATGTAAGATAAGGGAAGATAAGTGACAGAAGGTGAGCGAAAGCTTTCGGGCAGTGCGCGCGCTAGGTGAGGCCTACTCGTGGAGCCGAAGACAGCCGGGATCAGTCGACTACTTCGACGACCATCCAGCGGTACGTCTGCTTGCCGTCGTAGGTAGAGACCACCGTATTATCGTAGATAACGTTATAGCGCTCAGAGGTGTAGAGATCCTCCGCGAAATACTCGTCTGTCGTGCCGGGCTCGAGGTCAAGTACGAGAGCGTCGGGGTGATACTCGTCGACGAATCCGTTCATCTCATCGATATCGGCGATCAGCATCTTGTTCGTGATGTAATCTTCGCCCGAGAATTCAGCGAGGTAGAGGTCGGTCCTGTTATCGATATGTACGGGGATGCCGTAGAAGGCGAGCCATGTGCCCGAATTAAAGGAGTTGTAGATCCTGCTGTAGCCTTTCTCTCTTACTACACTGATGACTCCCTCGTCGTAAGCCGCGATGCCCGAGATGTCGGATACCGTATTGGTAGGGAAGTAGGTGATCCACGAAAAGACTGTTGTAAAGAACATGAATCCCACGCAGAAAGCGGTAAGGATGTAGTTCGAGATATCTCCGAGTCTGAACTTCTTGGTATCGAGCTTTGTGATGTTCCTGTTGAGCCAGTCGAGGAGAATCGCCAGTTCTTCGCCGCAGAACATAACGATCACGAGCGCCGTGAAGTTCATGAAGCGGCAGTACTTACAGGATATGATGATGAACAAGCAGTAGAAGCAGAGCTTGGTTATGACCTTCTTATCGAAGTTACGAAGACGCTCGTCTACCGCGAATCCCACGAAGATCAGAAGGAGCGCGGAGATCTCGATGACCGAGAAAGTCTTCGGCTGCCACTCCATATTATATTTCCAGACGTCGCTGCCCTGCGACTGCATCAGGGCATAAGTCCATACTCCGACACCGATCGGGTTAAGGAGCGAAGCGACGGCGCCTGCGAGAAGTCCGAGGAGATACTTGCCTGCGATCTTGAATTGCTTAAAGACGACCTCGATCGCGATAAATACGCCGAAGACAACGAAGAACAGCGGGATCATGCCGCCGTGGAACCACGCCATCAGGAATGAACATACCGAGAAAGCGATACACTTCTTAAGGATGCTGATCTTATCTTCGAGCATGATATATACGAATACTACGAAGATCAGCTGGGACGCAAGATGAGGTCTTGCATTATAGTTAGGGAACGAAAAGCACCTGGCGATCGCTGCCGTAAGTACCAGGATATAGGAATTGACCGTCTCGAGGTTCTTCTTGAAGATGATCGCGGCCATCGTGTAATTAAATATCGCGGTAAGAATGATGACTCCCGCGATGCCTCCGAGCTTGTAGGCGAGACCTACGACGAAATACCAGGCTTCTTCATGGGGATACCAGTTAAGGTTCTGATGCCAGCTGTAGATGTCGTTGACGATAAGTCCCTTCTTGGCGATCATATCAAGACCGATCCTGATCTGGATCATCGCATCGCCTATGTAGCCGTTTCCTATGAACATGACGTTAAAGAAAGGACAGTAAAGAAGTGCTATAACGGCTACGATAAACATCTTTGCCGATGAGGACATGCGTCTTTGTTGTTTGAGCGGCATCTTCGAAAACTCCCATATATCAATATTAGAAGATAATGCTTATTGTACTATATTTGAAATCCAAATGAAATTTATACTGCTTGTTGTGATAGGGCTCGAAAGTATAGAATCTAAAGTGATCCCAATTCGAATCGGAGAAAAAGTTATGGACACATTTATTGGAAAGCTCACCGAGATCAATGACGTGATCAACGAGTTCGTGTGGGTAAAGATAGGAATCATCCTTCTTATCGGCACCGGTATCCTTATGACGGTGCTCACAAAGTTCTTTCAGGTAACACATTTTAAGCACTGGTGGAAGAAGACGATCGGAAGTCTCATGGACAAGAAGGTCATCTCCCACACTAATGACAGGGCATCCATCTCGCAGTTCCAGGCCCTCTGTACGGCTCTTGCCGCGACGGTCGGCGTAGGTAACATAGCAGGTGTATCGGCAGCGATCATGACGGGCGGCCCCGGTGCCGTTTTCTGGATGTGGATCGCAGCCTTCTTCGGCATGATGACCAACTATTCCGAGAATATCCTCGGCATCTACTTCAGACGTAAGAACCACGAAGGCGAATGGTCGGGCGGCGCGATGTACTATCTTCAGGACGGTCTCGGAAGTTACCCCGGCATGAAGGTCGTAGGTAAGGTGCTCGCAGTCATCTTCGCGATCTGCGCAATGCTCGCATCCTTCGGTATCGGTAACATGGGCCAGGTCAACAAGATCGTTATCAACTTTACGTCCGCTTTCGACATCAAGGGACTTTCGTCTCAGGTGCTCTATACTTCGGGTGACTCGTCAGTCAACCTCTACATGCTGATCGTAGGCGTCGTTCTGATGGTCCTCGTCGGCTTCGTAGTATTGGGCGGTCTTCAGAGGATCGCGGTAGTAGCCGAGAAGATCGTGCCTTTCATGGTAGTTCTCTTTGTTCTGGGCTCAGTTACGATCATCGTCGCTAACTTTAAGGGCATACTTCCCGCTTTCGGCGCTATCTTCTCGATGGCTTTCACAAAGCAGGCTGCATGGGGCGGCGCGACGGGTGTCGCTTTCAAGACGATCATCACTCAGGGCTGTAAGCGCGGCGTCTTCTCGAACGAGGCAGGTCTTGGTTCGTCCGTAATGGTACACAGTAACTCGAACGTCAAGGAGCCCGTAAAGCAGGGCCTCTGGGGTATCTTCGAGGTATTCGCCGACACTATCATCGTCTGCTCGATGACGGCTCTTACGATCCTTACATCAGGCGTTATCGACTTAAAGACCGGCGCTACCGACACGGCATCCGACGCAACGCTCGTAGCCGAAGCTTTCAATACTCTTTATAAGGTCGGTGGCTTCGAGATCGGACGCTACTTCATCGCGCTCGCCATCCTGGTATTCGCATTCACGACGATCCTCGGATGGTCGCACTATGGCTCGAAAGCAGTCGAGTACCTCGCAGGCTCAAAGGCTCCCGTTGCGACAAAGATCTACAAGGCGATATTCGTCGTAATGATCCTCTCGGGCGCGCTCATGACATCATCTATCGCTTGGGATATCTCCGATACCTTCAACGGTCTCATGATGATCCCCAACCTTATCGGTGTCATCGCCATGAGCCCCGTCGTCATGAAGCTCACATCCAACTACGTCGATCGCCGTCTACATGGCAAGAAGATCGACCCGATGCTCTCCTATGACCCCAAGATCCAGGCTGAAGAAGCCAAGGCGATCGAGGAGACGGGAGAAGACTGATCTAAGTTTAACTGCAAAACCGAGGCCCGGGTCGCGATGTACGGCTCGGGTCTTTTTGTGTGGCGGGCGCGCCGCGAGTGGGGACGGGCTTCATGGACAAATACACTACCAAATCCACTCAAGTTTGTCCGTCGATTTGGTAGTGGGCCTTTCCGCAGACAAACACATGGACAAATCAGAAGTGATTTGTCCGGGCATTTGTCCATGGGCTTTTGCACAGCCGATCCCGTGCCGGTTGTTTTCGCGCCCCGGCCGCTCTGTCCCGTTCGGCGCTTCCTTTCGCGGTCAGAATTTATGCGCGGTCTTCATTACCATTTCACTACCGTTTTTCGAATTTTGGACGTGTAAATGGTAATAGCATTAGTGGGATGACGAGACCATGACTCTCGAAAGTCGCCGGCTGTACGAAAGTGAGGCGTGCCGAGAAAGCCACCGCCACCACCTAGCCCTCCGGCGCCGGCGCAAACAAAAACGCTGTCCGCGTCTACGGCGGGCAGCGTTTCTTTCGCTTTACTTACTGTGGATATCCTCGAACCTGAGCTTTAGTGCTTCGTTGTGGTCGACGGCCCAGTCGACGGCCCAGTCGGACTCGAAGAGGACCACCGGTTCGTCGTCACGATCGAGGACGAGCATCGATGTCGATGTCAGCGTCAGGTCGTGGTAGTCGAAGGCGGGATCCGCGTCGCTCTTGACCCACCTTGCGAGGCGGTAGTTAAGGGGTGTCCTTAAGATATCTACGCCGTACTCACCCTTGAGGCGGTACTCGAGGACGTCGAACTGGAGGATACCGACAACGCCCATGATGTATGTCTCGGTACCGATGTCAGGCTGCTTATAGAGCTGAACGGCACCTTCCTCGGAGAGCTGCTCGATACCCTTGAGGAACTGCTTTCGCTTCATGGAGTCCTTGGGCTGGACCTTCGCGAAGTTCTCGGGAGGGAAGACGGGGATCGGGTCGAACTCGAACTTGCGGTTCGAGGAGATGAGCGTATCGCCGATACGGAAGTGACCGGGATCGAATACACCGATGATGTCGCCCGCATATGCGTCTTCTACTATATTTCTGTCCTGTGCCATGAACTGCTGGGGCTGGGCGAGAGTGATCTTCTTGCCGAGTCTCATGTGGTTAACGGACATATTCTTCTCATATTTACCGGAGCAGATCCTCATGAAAGCCATGCGGTCTCTGTGGTTGGGATCCATGTTAGCCTGGATCTTGAATACGAATCCGGAGAACATCTCGTCCGTGGGCTCAACTACCGCGATCTCGTCGGATACGTGGTGAGGCTGAGGCATGGGAGCGATCTCGAGGAAGTGCTTGAGGAATGTCTCGACACCGAAGTTCGTGATCGCGGATCCGAAGAATACGGGTGTGAGCTGACCTGCGAGGATCTTCTCAAGGTCGAATTCGTCGCCTGCCATGTCAAGGAGCTCGATATCGTTACGGAGAGTCTCGTAGTGAACGGGGCTCATGAGTTCCTTGAGCTTGGGGTCGTCGATACCTGCGACTGCCTGCTTTACCATGGATGCACCGTGGTCCTGATTAGAGGAGTCGAAGAGGAGGACCTCGCCTGACTGCCTTTCGAATACGCCCTCGAAGTCACCGTCCGTACCGATAGGCCAGTTGACGGGAGTGGAGCGGATGCCGAGGACCTTCTCGAGCTCGTCGATAAGATCGAAAGGATTCTTTGCCGCACGGTCCATCTTGTTGATGAACGTGAAGATCGGCACGCCTCTGTTACGGCATACGTGGAAGAGCTTGATGGTCTGTGCCTCGACACCCTTCGCGCCGTCGAGGAGCATGACTGCCGCATCGGCCGCGCAGAGCGTACGGTATGTGTCCTCGGAGAAGTCCTGGTGACCGGGGGTATCGAGGATATTGATGCAGTAGCCGTCGTAGTTGAACTGCATTACCGAAGATGTTACGGAGATACCTCTCTGCTTCTCGATCTCCATCCAGTCGGATGTGGCGTGGCGTGCAGCCTTTCGAGCCTTGACGGAACCTGCCATATGGATAGCGCCTCCGTAGAGAAGGAGCTTCTCGGTCATGGTCGTCTTACCGGCATCGGGGTGAGATATGATAGCGAAAGTACGTCTTCTCTTGATCTCTTCCTCTGTAGAATAATTCATCATTGCACCTCGGTAATGTTATAATATACAAAGTGGTTTTTTGAAATAAAGCCAAACTATTATATCAGTTTGCGGCGAAGTCGCAAAGGAGGAAGTTTATGGAGCGTGGAGGAGGAGTGCTGATGCATATCGCATCGCTGCCCGGACCGTTCGGTATCGGAGTCTTTGGCGAAGAGGCGGTAGCTTTCAGCAGACAGCTTAAGGAAGAGGGAATGAAGTACTGGCAGGTGTTGCCTTTCTCGTACCCGGGGTCCGGAGATTCGCCGTATCAGAGCTTTTCGGCTTTTGCCGGCAACTGGCTCTTTATCGATCCCAGAAGGCTTATGAAGAAGGGACTTCTTAATGCCGGTGAGGTCGTAGCTCAGGAATATAACGTCAATAAGTGGAGGATCGATTACGATTACCTCCGCGTGGAGAGGGAGAAGATGCTCCGCCTCGCGTTCTCAAGGGTGGACGACAATCTCAAGGCTGAGGTAAATAAGTTCCTCGACGAGAATAAGTGGGCAAGAGACGTCGCAGCTTACCAGACTGCCAAGGATATGTACTGGCAGCGCGCATGGTGGCAGTGGGACGATCAGGACCTCAAAGACTACAAGAAAGAAGCAGTCGAGAAGCTTAAGGACGATCCCAATTACCTGTTCCACGCTTTTGTGCAGTATCTCTTTACTACCGAGTGGCAGGAGATAAAGGCCGAGATCAACAATAACGGCATAAAGATCATAGGTGACATGCCTATCTACGTTTCGTGCGATTCGGCTGACGTATGGGCCGGCCGCGAGATGTTCAAGATGGCAAAGCCCGGCAAGAAGATAAAGAAGAAGGACGAGGACGATGAGATCCCCGAGACCGCTTATATCTTCGAGAAAGTAGCGGGCGTACCTCCCGATTATTTCTGTGAGGACGGTCAGCTCTGGGGCAATCCCATCTACGACTGGGAGAAGCACAAGAAGACAAAGTATGCATGGTGGATGAGCAGGATCGAGGAGAACTACAAACTCTACGATATCTTAAGGATCGACCACTTCAGGGCATTCAGCTCCTACTGGGAGGTTCCTTCCGAGTCAAAGACCGCAAGGGTCGGCGAGTGGGTAAAGGGCCCGGGACTTGAGTTCTTCGATGTCCTTAATAAGAAGTTCGGAGACAGCAGCAGGCTCATAGCCGAGGACCTCGGAGAGAAGACTCCCGATCTCGATGCCTTTATGGAGGCGAGCGGACTTCCCGGCATGAGGGTCATGCAGTTCGGCTTTAATCCCTGGGAAGACAGCGGATATCTGCCGCATAACTACCCGAAGAACTCCGTTGCCTACACGGGCACGCACGACAACAATACGATGCTCGGTTGGCTGTGGGAAGCTAAGGAAGACGAGAGAGCCGAGTGCCTCAAGTACTGCGGTTTTGAAGGCAATAACTGGGGTGACGGCGGCACGAGGAGCGGCTCCATAAGGGCGATAATCAAGACACTTTGGATGAGCCACGCCGACTGCACGATCATACCGATCCAGGATCAGCTCGGTTACGGCGGCGACACGAGGATCAATATCCCCGGAACCGCTACCGGCAACTGGCAGGTAAGGTTCTCGAAGGAGGATCTGGACGGCATCGATGTCGAGTGGTACAGGAACCTCAACAGGCTCTACAGAAGATAAAGTAAGACTACGAAAGGCGCGGCGGCCCGACTTGAAAGGACCGCCCGTCGTTATTAAAAGCGCGAAAGGGAACGGTCAAGGGATATGGATGATTACATACTGTCCGTCGATCAGGGTACGACATCTACGAAAGCTTTCCTCTTGGATAAGAAGGGAGAGCTCATTCCGTCAAAGTCTCAGCCGATCAGGCAGTACTATCCCGAGCCCGGGTTCGTCGAGCACGACGCGGAGGAGATCTTTACTTCCGTCTTAAAGTGCATGGCGGATCTTCTTATCGAGCACCCGCTGGCCATGGGGAATATCGACAGCATCGCGATCACGAATCAAAGGGAGACGACGATCGCTTTCGAGAAGGGAAGCGGCAGGCCTCTTTATCACGCGATCGTATGGCAGTGCAGGCGAACGACCGATATCTGCAGGCGCGAGGTCCTTAAAGGTCACGAGTCGTATATCACGGCAAAGACGGGGCTGAAGCTCGACCCTTATTTCTCGGCGACGAAGATGCGCTGGATCCTCGAAAATGTCCCCGGGACCGAGAAGGCTGCGCTGTCGGGCGAGCTCTTATTCGGTACGGTCGACTCATTCCTCGTATATCGCTTGACAGGCGGTAAGAGCTTTGCGACAGATTACTCGAACTGCTCGAGGACGATGCTCTTTGATATCACGGAGCTCAAGTACGACAAGGGGCTCTTGGATCTCTTTGCGATCCCGAAGAACTGCCTTGCCGAGCCGCTGCCGTCGTGTTCCGATTTCGGTGAGATAAGCCTTGATAAGGACGAGCTCATCAGATCGGGATTTACACGCGAGGAAGCGGATGCTCTGACGGCATTAAACGGCGTTCACATAAGAGGCGTCGCGGGAGATCAGGCAGCTGCGCTCTTCGGTCAGAACTGCTTTAACGAGGGAGATACGAAGACGACTTACGGCACGGGCTGCTTTACATTGATGAACATCGGCGAGAAGCCCGTTATATCAAGCAACGGACTTCTGACGTCCGCCGCGTGGTCCATTGACGGCAAGACGACATATGCGCTCGAAGGAAGCGTCTTCCAGGGCGGGTCGGTCATAAGCTGGCTCAAGGACGAGATGAGGCTCATCGATAAGCCTTCCGACTGCGATGATGTCTGCAATTCCCTCGAGGATAACGGCGGAGTCTATCTGGTTCCGGCCTTTACGGGCCTTGGCGCACCGTACTGGGATCCCGATATGAGAGGCGTGATAACGGGCCTTACGAGAGGCTCGGGACGAAATCACATAGTAAGAGCGGGAGTCGAGTCGATCGCATATCAGGTAACCGAGCTCGTAGATCTCATGATGAGCGACACGGGTATAGTCTCAACTCACATGAAGGTCGACGGCGGCGTATGTGCCAGCGAATTCCTGATGCAGCTTCAGGCGGATCTTCTCGGAGTAACGATCACGAGAGCAAGATCTGACGAGATGACCGCGATGGGCGTGGGGCTTCTGTCGGGACTTGCCACGGGATTTTTCACTTCACTTGAAGAGATAAAAGGGTTATATTACTCCAGCAAGACTTATTCGCCTTTAAGGTCCTCGAAACAGGCCAGGGCGCTTCTTGCGGAATATAAGAAAGCGGTCAGGGCGTCACAGGCCCAAGCCGCGGATGAAAGGTGATAAGAGAGCTCAATGAGAGAACTTTACAAAGTCTTCTTTGAGATGGCCGTAACCATTCTGGTCGGCTTTATATTACGAAAGCGTCGCATAGTCGACGAGAGAACACAAAGTACCATGACGGAGATCCTTCTTCGTGCGGTGCTCCCGTTTACGATAATATCTTCGAGCCAGTACGAGTATTCAAATGAGATGCTCAAGGCGATAGGTGCTGTGGCGGGCGCGGCAGGTGCCTACTACCTCTGCACGCTGATCGCATTAAGGCTCCTTACCAAGGGTCACCCCAATGATGACAGCGAAAGACGTGTATTCGTAACGCTGTCTGTATTCGCGAACACGAGCTTTGTCGGACTGCCGCTCATGTATTCACTTCTCGGGAATGCGGGTCTTCTGCTCGGCGCGATCTATAACCTCGTCTACAACCTGTTCTTCTATACATACGGCGTACATCTCATATCTCGAAAGCGACATACGGCCCTGGAGCTCTTTGCAAACCCCGTATCGATCGCATCGGTCGCGGCTATCGTGCTCTTCGTGATCCCCCGGAGAATGCCCGGATTTATCATCAACACGATCGATATCGTAGGTGACATGACCGTTCCGCTCTCAATGATCCTCTTAGGATCCACGCTCGCGACAGTCGACATAAAGAAGCTCTTCTGCGATGCGAAGTCTTATGCCGTAGCGGCTTTAAGGCTTATCGTATTTCCGATGCTCATGCTCGGCGCGATCCTGATCGTTCGAAGATATGTCGAGATCTCGGGAGCTACGATGATAACGCTCGTACTCATGACGGCGCTTCCTTCGGGCACCATGAACGTTATGTATTCCGAAAAGCATAACTGCGCACCGAAGTTCTGCGCGAGGACGGTCGTATTGACGTTGATACTTATGGCAGCGACGCTTCCCGTCATGATGGCACTGAGTATCAAGCTGTTTATGTGAGATTAAGGAGACAAGATGGCAGATATATTCTTTGACGGAGAACTTCATAACGATAAGCTCAAGGAACTGATGGGCAAGATGCATAAGATGAAGTCGGAGCAGCTGATGCTCGACGTCTTATCCGAGGCTGCAAGATCGAGTTTTCTTGTCCCCGTTACGGGTGAAGTCGGAAGCATGTCTTTTCATGCCGTAAGCGATGAGCAGGCGAGAAGATTCCTGGCTGTATATTCCGACAGCGACGACTTTAAGAAGTTCACGAAAGATCCGAACGTCAAGGCGGTCGAAGCAAAGTTCGAGGACCTTCTGGAGTGCGTGCTCGCTCCTGATCTAAGGCTTGACGGAATGGTAGTAAATCCCGGCTCCGAGGAAGTTATCTTCGGCTCCGAGATGCTCAAGATGATAAATGACCAGATACATTCTCCATCGGACGTAAAGGTCGGCGAGCCCGATCACTATCCGCCCGAGCTCGAGGATAAGGCGCGCGCATTTCTCGAGGACGACAAGAGGGTAAAAGCTATCTACGTCAGGCTCTTTGTAAAGAAGGATGACGAGTCCACCGGATGGATCTTCGTTCTCGATGCCGACTGCAGCAAGGATGAGATCGTCTATATCTGCGATACCTTTAACAGATACATCAAGCCCTATACGGATTCACAGCCGTCGATCACCGTCCCGATCACCGAGGACTATGCTCAGGCTGCGATCAAGGGTATCAACCCGCTCGTTAAGCGCAAGGGAGACTAAGACCTGATGAACAGATCAAAGACAGGGGTCATCGTTCTTATCTTCGTGGCGGTCGCTTTCGTGGTGCTCCTTATGATGGCGGGCGTTCAAAAGACAAAGAAGGACGGAGCGGCAGCTCAGCTCGAGACCGATCTTGCGGCGGCCGTAGCCGATATAGCGCAGGAAGATTACATGATCTACTATATCGGAACTCCCCCGAAGGAACTTGTAAACGAAAGCGTTAAGATGACGGTTCTCTCGCAGGCGGAGATCACATCTGATACGCTTCCCGTATATACCCACAGCCTGACGTTCACCGAATATGACGAGGACGGAAATATCGTTGATCAGGAGGTCCCGAGGGACTATCCGCGCTTTATGCTCATCTATGTCGATAAGTCGGTCATATTGAGCGAGACTCATATCGAGCTCCTGCATAACTGCGCAGTCGACAACCATGTGCCGGTGATCATCGAGGGCAAGGATAATATCGAGCTCTTCAGGAACAGGCTCCTTCTTACCGTGCATATGTACAGTGATGACGATACCATGATGTTTACACCCTGGAATTCGTCGCAGGATCATGTGATCCCGGCAGAGCACCTTGAAAGTAAGGGCGCGGAGTTCTCGATCGATATCCTTTCTGCCGTAAAGCAGATCACGGTCGATCAGGTAAGATACTATAATGATATGATGGCTACGGCTCCTACATATACTACGGCAGAGGAGTCTTTAGCAGAAGAAACACAGGAGATGGAAACGGAGCCCGCCGAGACCACGCTTGGTTCGTTTGAGTCCATGGTATCCGAATATCTCTCAACATATGATGGTGACAGTGAGGAATAATGAAGCCCGATCAGCATAAGACAGATTCGATAAAAGCAAGATACGACGAGCTCATCGCCGCGATGTCTGATCCCGCGGTAGTAGCCGATAATGAGCGCTACATGAATATGAGCCGCGAGCTTGGTGAACTCACCGAGAAGGTCGAGACGATAAAGGCCTGGGAGAAGGCATGTGAGGACGAAAGGGAGGCGCTTGAACTTTTGGAGCTCGGCGACTCAGAGATGCATGAACTTGCATCCGAGCAGCTCGATCAGGCAAAGCGCGAGAGAACAGAAGCGGAGGAAAAGCTCCTGGTGCTCTTAAGCGAGCGCGACCCGAGGGACGAAAGATCGGTAATCATTGAGATCAGAGCGGGAGCAGGCGGAGAAGAAGCCGCGCTCTTTGCGGATACGCTCTTTAAGATGTATAAGGGTTATGCGATGCGCATGGGCTATACGGCCGATGTCGTCGACTATAACGATACGGAGCTCGGCGGCTATAAGGAGCTCGTATTCGAGATAGAAGGAAAAGGCGCTTACAGCAGGTTCAAGTTCGAAAGCGGTGTCCACAGGGTACAAAGAGTCCCCGTGACGGAGTCGGGCGGGCGCGTCCACACTTCGACGGCGACCGTCGCCGTGCTGCCGCAGGCTGAAGCTTCGGACGTAGTCATAGACCCGAAGGACCTTCGTATCGACAGATACCGTGCATCGGGTGCGGGCGGTCAGCACGTCAACAGGACCGACTCGGCGATAAGGATCACGCATATACCGACGGGTATCGTCGTACAGTGTCAGGACGAGAGGTCGCAGTACAAGAACAAGGACAAGGCGATGGCGGTCCTGCAGTCGCGCCTTTGGGAGATGACGAGGGGCGCCGAGAAGGACGCGCTCGACTCTGAGAGAAGATCTCAGGTAGGAACGGGTGACAGATCCGAGAGGATCAGAACATATAATTATCATCAGGGAAGAGTGACCGATCACAGGATCGGACTTACTCTTTATAAGCTCGAGGAGATCCTGGCGGGTGACCTCGATGAGATAATAGATGCACTTATAATCGATGCGGCTTCAAAGAAAGCAGGTTCGGAGGAAGTATGAATACAAAGCTCATAAAAGGAAACGATACTGAAGGTATAAAGGATGCTGCCAGGGCGCTAAGGGAAGGCGAAGTAGTCGCATTCCCGACCGAGACCGTTTACGGGCTCGGCGCGGACGCGAGATCGGCAGATTCCGTTAAGAAGATATTCGAGGCCAAGGGCAGACCTTCCGATAACCCGCTTATCGTGCATATATACGACAAGGCGCAGATCGGGGAGATCGCGGCCGAGGTTACGCCCCTCGCGCAAAAGCTGGTCGACAGCTTTATGCCCGGTCCCATCACGGTCATAATGAAGAAGAAGGAGGCGATCCCCTCGGAGGTGACGGCGGGACTTGATACCGTAGGTATCAGGATGCCCGTGGACAAAGTGTGCGCGGAGTTCCTTCGTGAGTGCGGCGTACCTGTAGCGGCGCCGTCGGCTAACCTGTCGGGCAGCCCTTCGCCCACGAGCGCAAGGCATGTCATGGATGATATGGACGGCAGGATCTATGCCGTTATCGACGGCGGGTCGTCGAACGTGGGGCTCGAGTCCACGGTCGTTGACGCGACGGGCGAAGTCCCGGTCATCTTAAGACCCGGTGCTGTCACCAAGGAGATGATCGACAGAGCCTGTGGTACGGATACCTTATACGGCGGAAAGAGCAGCGATGATATAGCTCCCATGTCCCCCGGAATGAAGTACAGACACTATGCTCCCCATGCGGATGTAGAGATCATGCCTTTGACCGAAGAGCAGCTTAATGCCGAGACGGTAACAGTCCCCGAGGCAACAGAAGAAGGAAAGGACCCCATAAGGGACCTTGCAGACGAGCAGAAGAAGATCCTCTTTGATCTTGCATCTCCTTATATCCTGAAGTGCAGGGAGATCCTCGATAAGAACCCCGCCGCAAGGATCGGTATCTACGCAGGCCGCGAGGCTGAGGAGATCCTCCTTAGAGCTGACGATGAAGTATTAAAGTCTCATATCTGGATCTACCCTTACGGCGATATGTGTGATCCCGTTGCGGCATCCCACGGCCTCTTTGCAGGTCTTCGCCACCTTGATCTTCAGGGTGTGAACGTGATACTGGCTACGGGCTTTCCCGAGGACGGAATCGGTAAGGCCTACATGAACAGGCTCAATAAGTCCGCCGGAAAGAGCGGCGAGACGACCGAGAGCATCAGGGAGAATATGGAGCAGCATCGTGACAGGAAGGTCGACGATCAGGACTTTAAGGATATCTATACCGCATCCGTCCTTTTTGTCTGCGACGACAATAAGACCTTGAGCCCCGCGTGCGAATGCATAATGAGGCAACTCTTTGAAGATAATGCACCTTACTGCAGCGAGTTCGATATCGGTATCGGCGTCGAACCTTACTGTGAGTCCGCAGGTATATACGCGGTCGACGATGAGACGGTAGATCCCAAGATGGCAGAGACCGTAGCCGAGGAGATCGGCAGGAGGATCGACCACTACAGGACGACAAGAGCATGCGCATCCGTCTACGACGATAACGACCTGATCCTTACGCTTCGCGACGAGCAGGCGTTTGAGATCGCGGATGCTTTCCCCGAGATGTGCGAAAGAGTATTCTCGATCTCGTCTTATGCGGCAGCCAAGGGTCTCGTCATTAAGGACGAGCAGGGCAGGATCGTATCCGTATCGATCCCCGATCCCAAGGGCGAGAATAAGGAGACATATGTCCATACCGTAAGAGCGCTCAAAGCCTGGCTCGAGATATTGTTCCCTTACATCCTCAAGGACCTCGGCGCAGAGAAATTTTAAACAAATGTTCTGGACAAACGGAATATGCCGGAGTAGAATGACGTTTAGTAGGATCATTTGAATTTAGATGCGAACAATGGAAACAACGAAGATACTTGACTCACAGGCATTTTCTGTGTTATTCTGAACAGCGCTGTTCATAAGGAACGGCAATCCTTGCTCGACATTTGAAGGTCGGGCCATAGTCCATAAGGAGGTGAATAATATGGCAAACCAGTATCAGTTGATTACTGTCCTTAACCCCGCTAACGGCGAGGAGGCTGTAAACTCTCTTATCGAGTCCATCAAGTCCAAGATCGAGTCCGGTGCTACGATCGACGCTCTTGATAACCTTGGTACAAAGCATCTCGCTTACGAGATCAATGATCAGAGAGAAGGTCTTTACCTTAAGGTCGTATATACTGCCGATAGTGAGTTCCCCAAGGAGATCGAGCGTGTGCTCAACATCACCGACGGTGTTCTCCGTTACCTTACAGTTCGTGTCAGCGAGTAATCGCTTCTCATCAGGAGGTAACAATGAACAAGGTAGTATTGGTTGGAAGATTAACAAAAGACCCCGAGATCAAGAACACATCAAGTCAGGTCCAGTTCTGTAATTTCACTGTTGCGGTAGATCGCCGTTTCAAGGATCAGAGCGGACAGAGACAGGCTGATTTCATCAACTGCGTGGCTTGGAGACAGACGGCTTCTTTCATCAGCTCTTACTTCCGTAAGGGCTCCAAGATCGGAATCGTCGGCAGCCTTCAGTCCAGGAGCTTTGATGACAATAACGGTCAGAGAAGATATGTTACGGAAGTTGTCGTTGACGAGGCGGAGTTCGTAGAATCATCCGGTGCGTCAAAGCAGGGACAGGCTTCTGCTCCCGCTCAGGCACCCGCACCCGCTGCAGGTTCTGCAGCAGCGTCGGCTCCTACGGCTCCTTCTACTTCGATCGCGCCGGATCTTGACTCAGATGCCTTTGAGGCAGATGGCGGTCTCGATCTTCCTTTCGAATTTTAATCTAAGTTAAGGAGAATAAAAATGGCTGAAAACAGAGCACCTAAGGCCGGACGCGAGTTTTCCGGCAACATGAGACAGAGACGCTCACGCAGAAAGTCATGCACATTCTGCGCAGAGAAGGTAGAAGTCATCGATTTCATGGATGCAACACGTCTTCGTAAGTACATTTCCGAGCGTGGTAAGATCCTTCCTAAGAGAATGACAGGCACATGTGCTAAGCACCAGCGCGAGCTTACAACAGCTATCAAGCGCGCTCGTCAGATCGCTCTTCTTCCCTACATCGCTGAGTAATCGCGACATTGGAATAAGACTGACTCATAGTATATAATAGACGGGCATCCTCTATACGGGGGATGCCCGATATTTATTTGGAGGACTAAGGAATTGAAGGTTATACTCTTACAGGATGTAAAAAACGTAGGAAAGGCTAACGATGTCGTTGAAGTAAGCGACGGCTACGGCAGAAATTTCCTGCTTAAGAATAAGCTCGCTAAGGAGCCTTCCGCTGCCAACATGAACGAAGTAAAGCTCAAAAAGGGCGCAGAGGCTGAGCACGCAAGAAGAGCACTCGAAGAAGCAAAGGCTACGGCAGAGAAGCTCGGTGACAAGACTATCACTTTGAAGATGAAGAGCGGTGAGGGCGGAAAACTCTACGGCGCAGTTACTGATAAGGATATCTCAGACGAGCTCAAGAAGAACGGCTTTGATATCTCCAAGAAGCAGGTCGTTATCAAGGATACGATCAAGAACGTAGGAACATTCGGCGTAAGGATCAAGCTCCACCCCAAGGTTTCCTGCGAGATCAATGTAGAGGTTGAGTCTCTCTAATATATGGACAGAGAGCTGACCGATAATCTTGCGCAGATCGCACCGAATAATGAAGTCCCCGTCTACGATGTAGAGACGGAGAAGGCTTTGCTGTCCATTTGTATAAGGGACAAGGCGGCGCTCGATAATACGGTCAGCAAGCGTGTCGTAGCAGATGAATTCTCCGACCAAAGGAACGCCCTTATCTACGAAGCGATCACCAAGCTCTACTTGGATAACGGCAAGATCGACAGATATAACATCTGCGATCAGCTCGAGAAGGACGGCAAGCTCGCGCAGGCAGGAGGCACCGAGTATGTTTTCGCGGTCGCCAATACGTCGGGCGTAAAGAGCAATATCGACACATATATCAATATCGTTAAGGAGAAGAGCACGACGCGTCTCCTTATCGATACATTTAATTCCCTTGCGGCAGTAGCCAAGAAGGGCACCAACTCCGTAAACGATATCGTTGAGACTGCGGTAGGAAAGCTCACCGCATTAAGAGAAGCTCCCGCATCTTCAGGATTTGAAGCTCTGCAGAAGATCCTTCGCGACAACATCAACGACATTCATAAGACTATATCCGGCGGCGCTCAGACCAAGGCCGTAAATACAGGCTTTAGAGGACTTGATGCAATGCTCGGCGGACTTCGCCCGGGTACACTTAATATCGTAGCGGCCCGTCCCGGTATGGGTAAGACGGCGCTCGTTATCAACATAGCGACAAATATCGCATCCATGACGGGAAGAAACGTTAATATCTTCTCGCTCGAGATGAGTAAGTCCGAGGTAGGTAACCGTATCCTGGCCTCCAGGTCAGACGTTACGGTCAAGCAGCTTCAGCGCGCGAACTTAAGGGCAGAGGATGAGATCAAGCTCACCAAGGCCTTTAAGGACTTAGCCGAGCTTCCTATCTACATCTCCGATAATTCGGCGGTAACGCCTCTTGATATGATGAGCCAGTGCAAGAGCCTTAAAGCGAAGAACATGCTCGGCGTCATCATCGTAGACTACTTGCAGCTCATGTCTTCGGGCTCGAGTAATAAGAACGACAGCAGACAGAACGAGATCTCCACGATCTCAAGATCCCTGAAGATCTTAGCGAAAGATATGCAGGTGCCGGTCATTGCGCTCTCGCAGCTCTCCAGAGGTTCCGAGCGACGTGAAGACCATACACCCATGCTCTCCGACCTTCGTGACTCGGGTGCCATCGAGCAGGATGCCGACTCCGTTATCTTCATCGACAGACCCGATTACTACAAAAAGGACGTCGATCCTCAGGCTATTCAGGATGCTAAGCTCATCGTAGCGAAGAACCGTCACGGTGAGACGGGAACGAGCATGGTCAAGTGGTACGGTAAGAAGACATTGTTCTTCGAGGCAGACAGAGCATACGATCCTGTCGACCCAGCGACATCAGGCGCGCAGGCCGGCGAATCTTCCTATACGAGAACACAGTCCTCGGGCGCATCGGCATCCGATTACAATTTCGGCGGAGGAGAGGACGTTCCTTTCGTTCCCGATGATATGCCCGTACCTCCTCCCGAGATGAGCGAGGACGACTACAATAACCCCGATAATGACGCATTCTTCGCGGACAGCAATCAGGGATTTCCCGAGGGATTTTGATATATGACCGATAACCTTTCGCCCGAAGCTTCGAAAGTACTTGGTTTCGGTACGAAAGCAGGCCTTTTTGACTGCGATGCGATGATCATCGGACTTTCGGGCGGCCCCGATTCCGTGATGCTCGGTGCGGTCCTCTGTGAGATAAGAAGCGTGACCGAAGGCTTTCCCAAGCTATACGCAGTACACATCAATCACAACATAAGAGAAGAAGCGGGTAACGACGAGGCTTTCGCGGCAGATTGGGCGAAAGCTCACGGCGTCGAGTTCAGATCTTATTCTTTCGATATCCCGAAGCTCTCAAAAGAGATGGGAAGATCCGAGGAAGAGACCGGCCGTATCTTAAGATATAAGGCTTTTCGCGAGTTCGCAGATAGCATCGGGGAGAAGCGCACCTTTATCGCGGTCGCTCACCATAAGGACGACATCGCCGAGACCATGATGCTCAACCTCTTCAGAGGCAGCGGCCTTGACGGTCTCGTAAGTCCCGTTGCCAAGAACGGTCAGATAGTAAGACCGCTGCTGTGCCTTACCAAGGCCGAGATCCTTAGGTATCTTACGGACCGCGGCATCTCATATTGCACGGACAAGACGAACGATTCGACAGACTACTCGAGAAACGCCTGGAGGAACGAGATCTTTCCTATGATCTCAAAGTATTCCATAAAGAGCCCGACCGATGCGCTCTCGGATACCTATGAACTTCTGAAGGCTGACCTCGAGCTCATAGATAAGCTCACGGACAAGGCTTACGAAGAAGCCGTTATAAGGGAAGTCGGACATCCTTTCATCAGGACGGACTTTCTGAAAGGCAGCGAAGAAGCGATCGCGGGAAGGCTGATAAGAAGGCTCTGGGGCGAGATCTTCGGTAACCTTACGGACCTTTCGAGCACTAATGTCAGAGAAGCTAAGGAAGTCATGACTTCCGAGGGGCACGCGGCAAGGCAGATCGATATGCCTTTTGGCAGGATCTGCATAAGGGCAGGCGGCTTTGCGACATTCTGCGAAAACGGCGATGAGACACGCGTTATGAGGCTGCTTTCGACGACGATGGGATACGTGGTGGCGCCTTGTCCCGTAAGCGTCCCGATAGAATGCGGAAAAACCACGATTCTGCCTAACTCGGATATTCAAATAACGTGCGAAATCATTGAGAATAGTGACGAATTGGCGTATAATAATAAATCGTGGTTTTACCCGATCTTCGACGATCGGATACCCGAAGGATTCAAGGCCGGTAGCGGCGATCTGAGCCTTAAGTTCAGGAACGCCGGAAGCGATTCTTCGAAGCCTTTATCGAGGCTCTTTGCCGACAGGCATATCCCGAGACAGGCAAGGGATGGGATCTTGTATCTCGAGTTGGAAGGCGAGATCATGTGGATCCCGGGGATCGGAGCAACATGCGGAGCGGTATCGAGCCGAGCGTACGATGCTCTTGTCAAAGCCGCAGACGGCGCAGTTCCGCGTCGCTTCTTAAGGTTTTGCATAGCTTAAAGAGAGGATTGAAGAAGTATGGATATATCTAAGGTGCTCATACCCGAAGAAGAGATACAGGCAATGGTAAAGCGCGTAGCTTCCGAGATCAACCGCGACTACGAAGGTAAGGAAGTTGTAGTCATCGGTGTTCTTACGGGAGCATTCATATTTACGGCGGATCTCGTAAGAGAGCTCAACATGCCCGTAGTCATCGACTTCATGCACGTATCGAGCTATCAGGGCACCGAGTCCACCGGCTTTCTCAAGATAAAGAAGGACATCAGCACCGATATAGAGGGCAAGCATGTCATCATCGTCGAGGATATAATCGACACGGGCAATACGCTCAAGGCACTTCGCGAGATGCTCGCAGAGCGCGGCCCCGCTTCTATTAAGATTTGTACTGCATTCGATAAGCCGTCCAGGAGAGTAAATGACTTAACTCCCGATTATAACGGCATTACGGTACCCGATGAGTTCATCATCGGATACGGTCTCGATTACGACGGGGCCTATAGAAATATCAAGGATATAAGGATTGTGAGGTAATAGATGGATAACAGACCCGGCAACAATAATCAGCGCCCCAAGCGCAACTTAGGAGGACTGCTCTTTTACGCCGTACTCTTCGTAACTCTGATCATCGTAACATCGGTAATGTTCGGCAACGGCTCGATGTTCGGTCAGAAGACGGATGAGACGACTCTTGCCGATATCGTAGAGTATATCGAAAGCGATGAACACGAAGTAACCAAGGTTCAGGTAAACGGCACGAGCGTCATAGTCGAGTACATCGGCGCAGACGGCGAGAAGGAATATTTAAGACAGTCCGTTCCTTACGAGTACGTAGACGATCTTGTTAATAAGCTCGATGAGTACCAGAAGGCCGGCCTTATAAAGGACTATAACTACAAAGAGCCCGTTGACTGGATCTCCATCTTTAACGCGATGCTCATCGCAGTCCTTATCGCAGTAGTCGTGATCGGCTACATGAACTTCTCAAGGCAGACAAAGGACGGAGGCGGAGTATTCTCCTTCGGCAGCAATAAGGCAAAGCTCACGAACCCCAACGACGCGAAGGTAAAGTTCGACGATGTCGCAGGTTCGATCGAGGAGAAGGAAGAGCTTTCGGAGATCGTAGATTTCCTTAAGAACCCCGATAAGTACGCAGAGCTCGGAGCAAAGATCCCCAAGGGTGTTCTCCTTCACGGTGCGCCCGGTACAGGTAAGACGCTCCTTGCAAGAGCAGTAGCAGGTGAGGCAGGTGTGCCTTTCTTCTACATCTCGGGTTCCGACTTCGTTGAGATGCTCGTTGGTGCAGGTGCTGCACGTGTAAGAAGCCTTTTCGCTGATGCAAAGAAGGCAGCTCCCTGTGTTATCTTCATCGATGAGATCGACGCCGTAGGACGTAAGAGAGGTGCCGGTCTCGGAGGCGGTAACGACGAGCGTGAGCAGACATTGAACCAGATCCTCGTAGAGATGGACGGTTTCAACGAGCGTACTAAGGTAATCGTAATCGCTGCAACGAACAGAGTAGATGTCTTGGATCCCGCTCTCTTAAGACCCGGACGTTTCGACAGAAGAGTCATGGTAAACGAGCCCGATGCAGACGAGCGTGACGCGATCCTTCGTATCCATGCAAAGAACAAGCCACTCGCTAATGACGTAGACCTCCACGAAGTAGCTCTCGCTACGGTAGGTTTTACGGGTGCGGATCTTGCAAACCTTCTTAACGAAGCGGCTTTACTTGCAGCAAGAAGAAATAAGAAGAAGATCACTCCTCTTGAGATCAATGACGCTACATTCCGTGTCATGATGGGTCCCGAGAAGAACTCTAAGAAGCTCACCGAGAAGGCTAAGAGACTTACTTCCTACCACGAGGCAGGTCATGCGGTCGTATTAAGAACGGTAGCAGATTATCAGAAGGTCGATCGTGTAACGATCATCCCCGCTGGCCGTGCAGGCGGATTTACAGCCTACAAGCCCAAGGAAGACCTCGACTACTATACAGAGCAGATGCTCCTCGACAGCATCATGGTATCTTTGGGCGGTCGTGCCGCAGAGGAGCTCTTCTTAGGCGAGATCTCCACAGGCGCAGCATCAGACCTTCAGCACTGTAACCGTGTTGCTTCCGCCATGATCAAGAAGTACGGTCTGTCACCTAAGTTCCGCAACATGGTCTTCGGTGACGAGAACGACGAAGTATTCGTAGGCGCATCCTTCGGTCAGGTTCAGCCTTATTCCGATGAGACTGCAGCCGAGATCGACAAGGAGATCCAGCGCATCATCGACGAGTGCTACGAGCAGACAAAGCAGGTACTCATCGAGAAGAAGAACGTAATGGAAGGCCTCGCTACACGTCTTATGGATGTCTTGAAGGTTGACGGCCCCGAGTTCGAAGAGATCTTCGAAAAGGACGGCGATCTTACTGACATCATCGCAAGAGACGCTGAGAAGAAGGCTAAGGCCGAGAAGGAAGAGGCCGAGAAGAAGGCTAAGGAAGGCGAGGCTAAGACTGAAGAGTCCTCAGCAGCTTCTGCTTCTACTACTTCTGAGTCCGCTGATGCGAAGCCCGCAGCTGAGGAGGCTAAGGCCGAGGCTTCCGCAGAGGTTGCCGCTGACGCTCCCGCTTCCGAGGCTTCCGCTACTCCCGAAAAGGAAGACGAGTGGTCCATCGAAGGCGCGATCAACGACGCAGTCGCTAAGGACGATCCCGAGGACAAGCCCGAGTAATCCTCGCTAAAGTTAAATACAAAAGAGCGCCGCACGGTTCATGACGAGCCGCGCGGCTTTTTTGTGCGGAGACTTTCGGGCAGGTGCGGACGCGGGCGGCATGAACGGCTGAGTGGTCGCTTTCGAGGTGCACTGGTTGGCCGGCTCCGGCAGCCGGTGGCGGCTCCCACTACCATCAACACGGCCAAGATCACCCGCGCGTGGTAGTGAAATGGTAATGAAAGCCGCCATTACCATTTCATTACCGGATTTTCATAAAAATGGCCGAGTAAATGGTAATGGGGTATGGTGAGCTGCGGCGGCAAAAGCCACGCGCCAACTTCCCACTACCAAAAACACTACCAAATCGAAGTGACTTTGTCCGTGGTTTTGTACATGGATCACGCCACTACCAAATACACGGCTAAATCTGGTGGGATTTGGTAGTGTTTTTGTCCATGAAGCTCCGCAGCCCGTCCCGGCCGGCGCGCCTCGCACCAAACAAAACCCCCGGAAGCACGAAGCTCTCGGGGGCAATTTACGTCGTTTAACAATGTTACACGCAGCGCGCCGCGGCTTTAGTAGCCTGCCAGGAACGCCTGTGTTCTTTCGTTTTGAGGGTTATTTATGAGTTCGGTCGCGGGGCCTTCCTCGACGATCTTGCCGCCGTCCATGAATATGATCCTGTCGGCGACGTCGCGGGCGAAGCTCATCTCGTGAGTTACTATTACCATCGTCATATTCTCTTCGGCAAGCTCGCGGATGACGCGAAGGACGCCGGCGGTGAGCTCGGGGTCGAGGGCGGATGTCGGCTCGTCGAAGAACATGATCTCGGGTGAGGATGCGAGCGCGCGTGCGATGCTGACTCGCTGCTGCTGACCGCCTGAGAGGTTACAGGGATAAGCAGCTGCCTTGTTCTTCATGTCCATCTTCTCAAGGAGCTCCATGCAGATGCGGTCAGCTTCTTCCTTGCTCTTGCCGTGGACGTGTATGAGCGCCTCGGTAATGTTTCTCTTTACTGAGAAGTGAGGGAAGAGGTTGAAGTTCTGGAACACGAGTCCGAACTTGCCTCTGATCTCTGAAAGCTCTTTCTTGTTGCAGTATTCAGAGTGTGCGTGATCGCCTTCGCCTGACATCCAGGCAAGTTCCATTCCCGCAATGGAGATGGAACCTTTGTCGATCGTCTCGAGTGTAGTCGCGCAGCGAAGAAGAGTTGACTTTCCTCCGCCCGAAGGTCCTATGACTGCTACGACCTCGCCCTTTTCTACGTTGAGGGAGATGCCCTTCAAGACCTGAAGGCTGCCGAAGGATTTACAGATATCTTTCATTTCAAGTACGTTCATCTTATAAGTCCCCCGATCAGTTGTAGTAATTCATTTTCTTTTCGGCTGTGTTCATGATGATCTCGATAAGACCGTTCATGACGTAGTAGAAAACGCCTGCCGCGATAAAGGGCATGACCGATACCTGTGAAGAAGCAAGTGTCTTGGCTGCGGTGAACATCTCGGTCACGGCGAGAACCTGCGCAAGGGAGGTGTCCTTTACGAGAGTTATGACTTCGTTAGTAACGGACGGCAGTACGCGCTTTATGACCTGCGGCAGGATTATCCTGAAATAAGTCTGTGTCTTGCTAAAGCCCAGGACCTGAGCTGCTTCGTACTGACCCTGAGGCATCGACTGAATGCCGCCTCTGAATATCTCGGCGAAATAAGCCGCGTAGTTCAATGTGAATCCGATTATCGTGGCGACGAGCCTGTAGTCGATAGAGCCGATCGCTAGATCACGAAGATTTATGTGGAAGATATAGTAAGGTGCGAAATAAACGAGGAGCAGCTGGAGCATCAGCGGCGTACCTCTCATTATCGATATATATACTCGAACGATCGTGGCGACGAGCTTGTTCTTTGCCATCCTGCCGCGCGCGACCAAGAGTCCTAGCGGAATCGAAAATAAAAGTGTCAGGACAAATATAGCGAGCGTGAACCGAAGTCCGACAGCAAGCTGCGTGAGCGTTGAGATAAAAACGTCCATATGTAACCTCGTATACGGTAATAACAGGATAAGTATAGCACGGCACGCCATTTAGTGCGAAAGGCTTAAGAGCGTGAGCACGAGCGAGCGCCGGCTCGATTAAACTTATCCGATGGCGTGAAGCTTTCGGTAGTCGCGGGGAGAGTAGCCCGTTATCTCGCGGAAGACTCTGTTAAAAGTAGTAGTCGACTGAAATCCCGCGCGGAATGCACATTCGGTTATCGTATAGCTTTCGTCGGCCAAAAGGCTGATCGCGGTTCGAACTCGTACGGCCGCGAGATACGACGGGAAGGAAGTCTGCATATACTTTCGAAATACCTTGGAGAAATAGTAGGGCGACAGGCCTACCGCCGCGGCAACCTGTGCTTCACTTATCTCCTCGGAAGAGTGCTCCGTGATGTAATTTAGAACGGCGTGTATGACCGCGCGGTTCTTGTCCGGGGTGTGGTCTGCTCCGACCTGTGCTTCGCGCTCCTTTATAACGTGCTCGCCTATGAGGACCACTATCTCGTAGGTCAGAAGCTTGCACTTTGTCTCGCTTAAGTGATCGCCGCTGCCGTAGATCTCCTTGATCTTCAAGATCTTCTCGAAGATCGAGGACGCGAGGGCAGGGTGCTCGGATGACTTTATAAGGTGACAGCGGTTCATGAGGCGCATTATCGACACGAGGTCGAGGTTATGCTCTAGAAGGGTGGGGGCGAACTGAACAAAGATAGTTCCTTCTCTGGGAACAGACAGTACTTCGTGAAGCTCGCGGGGCCAGAAGAGGACGATGTCGCCCTTGTTCGCACGGATAGTCTCGCCGCCTACCTTGTAGCGGCAGTTGTCCTTTAGGACTGCCGTGATCTCGGCTGCCGTATGCCAGTGCTCGGGAAAGCTCGTCGGCGCACCTTCATGCGTCACTATAATGCCCGACAACGAGCTGTAATTAACTATTTCACGCGACTCGTTCTTCATAAGTTTAATATAGCAAAAAATGGGCAAAACTCAATTAATATGTTGTGAATTAAGTCGGTCGTAAAAGTAAAATCTTAGGTAGGCAAACGAAGGGTCAAGTGTCGCGGGTCTTCCACAAGAGGCGCGAAACAACGGTAACACACAGACTCACTCGCGACTCCTGCATGTCGCATAACTTCTGTGCTTCTTCTCGCCCGCGACACACCTTATCGGAATAAAGGAGGATATCACTATGGCCAAGAGAGCACTTTTCATCGGCGGTACCGGTACGATCAGCACGGCGATCGTCAAAAGACTTATCGAGGACTTAGGCTGGGAAGTCTGGGTATTAAACCGCGGTAACAGATTAAATGTCCTCCCCGAAGGCGTGATCCATATTGCGGCAGACATAAATAACGAGGAAGAAGTCCTGGCAAAACTCGGCGATACGAAGTTCGATACCGTATGCGAGTTCATAGGCTTTACCTTGGATCAGATAAAGCGCGACTACAGGCTCTTCAAGGGCAGGACAAAGCAGTATATATTCACGAGCTCGGCGTCCGCTTACCATAAGCCTGCTGCGAGCTACCTGATCACGGAGGGCACGGCTCTCGCTAACCCCTACTGGCAGTATTCAAGAGATAAGATCGAGTGCGAGGAGTTCCTCATGAAGGTATACCGTGAGGAAGGCTTTCCCGTAACGATAGTAAGGCCGAGCCACACTTACGATGAGAGAAATATCCCGTTGGGTGTTCACGGCAGGAACGGCTTCTGGCAGGTCATTAAGAGGATGCAGGAAGGAAAGCCCGTGATAATCCAGGGCGACGGCTCCAGCCTTTGGACGCTTACGTGGAATGCTGACTTTGCGATCGGCTATACGGGCCTTATGGGTAACCGTCATGCGATAGGCGAAGCTTTCCAGATCACGTCCGACGAGACCTTGACGTGGGATCAGATCTATAAGACTATCGCGGATGCGCTGGATGTTGAGCTCAATGCTTACCATGTAGCGACAGACTTCCTGATTGCGGCAGGAGATAAGTACGGCTTTGACTTTACGGGATCCCTCAAGGGCGACAAGTCAGTCTCGGTAGTATTCGATAACACGAAGCTTAAAAGAGTAGTTCCCGATATGGCGACCAACGTAAGATTTGATATGGGTGTTCGTATCGCGCTCGACTATGTTCTCTCACATCCCGAGGAATGCCAGATAGAAGATCCCGAATTCGACAGCTGGTGTGATAGGGTAATAGCAAATCTCGAGAAAGCCAAGGAGGGTATCTGATGTATCAGGTAAAGGATAAGTGGGCATTCATAACGGGTGCCGCGAGAGGTATAGGTTATCTGTCCGCAAAGTATATGGCGGAGCAGGGATGTAACCTGATCCTTCACAGCAGAAATTTAGAGCATACGAAGAAGGTTGTAGCGGAAGTCGAAGCGATGGGCGTTAAGGCATACGCGGTAGAAGCGGAGCTTAATAACCTTTCGTCAGTCGAGAAGATGCTAAAGAATATCGATGCGCTTAATGTGCGCGTAGATATCGTACTCAATAATGCGGGACTTCAGGTTGCCTACAGAGATGACTACATGAAGACTCCCGTGGAGGATTATGAGATCAGCTTCAGGGTCAATACGATAGCCCCTGCCATGATCTGCTACCATTTCCTCCCCTTAATGATCGAGAATAAGACCGGCAGGATCGTCAACACCACTAGCGGTATCGCGCTCGATGTGTGCCAGGCCGGATATTCAGCAAGTAAGGCAGCACTTAACAAGATTACCGTCGATCTTGCCTCCAAAGTAGACGGTACAGATGTCATGATCAACCTGACCGACCCCGGCTGGTGCAGGACCGATCTCGGCGGTCAGATGGCGCCGAACAGTCCCGAGAGCGCGATCCCCGGAGTATTGGTCGGTGCCTTTGCCGACGACAAGAAGTCCGGTAGGATAATCTCCGCTCAGGACTTCGCGGGCAAGACGATGGAGGAAGCGTTGGCGATGCTCTGATGGGAGGATCCTGAGGGAGGCTCCGGCTGGGCAGTCGCGGCGAGCTTCGCGGAAGCCGCCGGTTGGGCAACGGCCGGGCAGATAACTAAGCAGTTAATACTATGTGTTTGTAACCACTTGCAGACGGCAGGCCGAGAGGTCTGCCGTTTGTCATTGGGAGGTAAGGACCAGAGCGCGGTGCCATGGGAGTGGTTGAGGGGCTCGCGGGAGGAGTTCGAGCGGCGTGGACTTCACCGTTGCCCCCCACTACCATTTACACTACCACGAGCGCCCGGTTTTGGCAGGGTTCGTGGTAGTGGCGGGCACCTGCAAGGAGCGTGATCGGAACCGGATCTTCGCTGAACAGTAGCGGCGGTTCACACAAGTATTAGATTGGACTATTGTTTACACCATTTTCGAGGTCGCGGTTCACACAAGTTTATTTTTTGTGTTTGTTTGAACTTTCCGGCGCGTTAAAGTTCAAACAAGTTGAGTTTTTAGAGATTGTTTACACCATAGCGCCTCTTATGGTGTAAACATTTGCCGTATTTGGGATTTGTTTACACTTTGAGATATGTAATGGTTCAAACATTTGATGAAAATCTGACTTGTGTGAACCGGCAGTCGGAAAAAGGTTCAAACAATTTCGAAATCTCTTAGTTGTTTGAACTGCGAGCAAGCTGATAATGGCTGAAGTCCGTTTAATCGTACACCTTGTCGAAATTTAGTCGCGATTGTCGAAATTTGTCGATAAAAATCCTCTTGCAAGCCTGATAGGATGGACTCACAACGATCAGCGCTGATCCTCAAAACTACAAAGAAGGAGGATCGATTATTGGAAGACATAACATACGACGAAGGATTTAAAAGATTCTTCGCCTATAAGGCTCTGCTGGCAATAACCCTAAAAGCACTTGTGCCTGAATATAAGGATTCCACTATCGAAGACATTAGGGATAAGTATATTCAGGGTGATATCGAGTCGAGCAGGGACCAGGATAAGATAGTCTCTGCGGGGGCAGGAGTTGAGGACGGTAATGTCAAGTATGATATTAAGTTCGATGCGCTGCTTCCTGAAAGTACTAAGGACCATATGAGAGTGATAATCAATATCGAAGGGCAGAAAAGCACTTCATCTCTCGGATATGATCTGGCGACTCGAGGTATTTACTATGCCTGCAATATGATCTCGTCAGAATACGGGACGATATTCTCGAGGTCAGAATACGAAAAACTCGAGAAAGTGTATTCGATATGGATATCCATGTCTCCGACAAATAAGGAGAAAGGAAGTATAGTCAGGTATAAGATAGTGGAAGAAAACCCGACTAACGATTATCGAAATAAGAAAGAAAATTACGACAAACTCGAAGTAATAATCCTTAACCTCGGAGAAATTGATGAAGAAGCGAATATAAACTATAATGAGAAAAAAGTATCGAGATATCTGACTAAGGTGTTTACAGAGACAACAGACGCTGAAGAAGCGATAGAAGAGCTAAGATCAGAGTTCGGAATAGATTTACCGGAAAGTGCAAAGGAGGATTTGAAGAATATGTGCAATCTTAGTGAAGCGCTTATAGCAAGAAGTACAGAAGCAGGTCGTGAAGCGGGACTTCAGGAAGGCGCAGAGCAGAACAAGATCGACAATGCACTTCGTCTGATCGCGAACGGTAAGTTGTCACTTGAAGATATAGCTTCATGCGTGGATCTTCCTCTCGAGAAGGTTCAAGAGCTTGCGGCGAAGAAGTCTGCGTGAGCGACAGAATCAAATAGACTGCTATCTACAAGCGAGGTCAATAGACCTCGCTTGTTTTTGGTGAGATGTATCAAAATTGAAGATAACCTCTACATCAACTATAATGAGGAAAAGATAGTGAAGTCGTTAACGGAGATATTCTCCGAGTATAGCAATAAGAATGACGCGATAACTCTGATGGAGAAAGAATACCAAACAGAGTTTCCCGAATCGATGAAGAAGGAGATGGTAAACGTGTGTAACTGGAATGAAGTATTTGAAGAAAGAGGCATGATCAAAGGCCGCGAAGAGGCTGCACTTCGCATGATCGCAGACGGCAAACTGACATATGAAGAGATCGCATCGTATACCGATCTTCCCTTGGAGAAGGTTCAGGAGCTCGCTGCGAAGAAAACTGCATAAGCGACAGAATCAAATAAACTGCTATCTACAGGCGAGGCCATATGGTCTCGCTTGTTTGTTTGGAAAAACAGGGGATGTACCATCCCCTACGGCAAGCCTACCCCTGGTGTACCCTGTGTTCGCAGATGCTTCCTCTATAGATCCAATAAGGATTGGAAGCATCGGTTCACACAGGGTGAAGCCCCATTCGACTATTTCATAAAAGTTTACACGCCCCGAATCCGACAGGCCTTATAATCAAATTATTAAGAGGAGTTCGCCGGCGCAAAGCTCATCGCTGTCACGGCATCAGCTACCGCCCGTCAAGCGCGCTCCGCCTCAAATCAATACAAACGACAGGAGGCCTGAAGATCACATGAAAGTCCTGATATTAAACGGTAGCCCGAGGCCTGCGGGCAACACTTCTATAGCTCTCGATGAGATGGTAAAGATCTTTAACGAAGAGGGGATCGAGACGGAGATCATCCGTATCGGCAACAAGGACATCAGAGGCTGCGTAGCATGTAATACATGTGCCAATAACGCCAAGTGTATATTTGACGACGCGGTAAACATAATCGCAAAGAAGTTCGAGCAGGCTGACGGCCTCGTAGTCGCTTCTCCCGTCTATTACGCTTCAGCTAATGCGACGCTCATTGCGTGCCTCGACAGGCTCTTTTACAGCTCGAAGTTCGATAAGACCATGAAGGTCGGCGCTTCGGTAGCGGTAGCAAGAAGAGGCGGATGCTCGGCCACTTTCGATCAGCTCAACAAATACTTCACGATAAGCGGCATGCCCATAGCGAGCAGCCAGTACTGGAACAGCGTGCACGGCCAGATGCCGGGAGAAGCGCGGGCGGACGAAGAAGGTCTTCAGACCATGAGGACCTTAGCGAGGAATATGGCTTTCCTCATGAAGAGCATTGAGCTTGGTAAGGAGAAGTTCGGGCTCCCGCAAAGGGAAGAATTCAAAGCGACTAATTTTATCTGATCGGAGGTGATCTTTATGATGAATAGTCCCCAGGGCTATGTGGAGTACTGTAAGCAGTATTCGTACGAAGAACTCATACAGGAGAGGGAAGAACTCCTGGACGATATAAGGGACCTTGAAAAGAAGCTCTTCTCGGGAGACAAGAAGGACGACTATATCGTAAGCCCGAGCCCCGAGGTCAGATACCAGGTAAAGCTTGAATACTTAGCGGCATTAAGCGAATATATGCAGCAGCGCTATAACGCGGAATACGTAAGGTAATGCCCAACCACCGTATACCTCACCGCGACCTAAGTGGTAATATATACGAAGTATTGATCACAGGCGGGTGAATTAGAATGGTATTAACAAACGAAGAACTAAAGAATATCTATTTCGGAGCATATGAGTTCAAGGAGACGGAAGAGGGGTATCTTCAGTCCTTTCAGTACTCCGAGGAGCAGATAAAGTACTTTGAGGGTACGATCGAGATGTGGTACGACAGATGTACTGCGACGACTGCAAAGACGATAGAATTCATAACGGAAGCAACGAGCGTATCTTTTGACTACAAGATCATCTGGAAAGGATCTCCCGACTCGTTCGAGATAATGGTGGACGGCCTTATAACAGGTGTCACATACATAAAGGATGTCCTCGATACGGGCACAATAAAGTGGGAGCTTCCCGAAGGCAGGAAGAATGTCGTTATATATCTTCCTGCGGACGCGACGGTACTCGTTAAGAACTTCACGATAGATGCACCCGTAGAAAGACCTCAGAAGAACGAGAAAGTCCTCTGGCTCGGCGATTCGATCACTCAGGGGTATGGACCATTAAGATCTTCGTGCACATATGTAAGTGTTGCGAACAGGATCCTTAACTACGACATAATAAACCAGGGCATAGGCGGCTATGTCTACGACAAGGGCTCCCTCATGAAGATGCCGGGCTACACTCCCGATAAGATCATCGTGGCCCTGGGAACCAATCAGTACGGCGACGAGACCATGACCGCGGTAGAGGAATACTACGAAAGGCTCATGGAGATCTACGGCAGTGAGATCCCCGTCCTTTGCATCACTCCCATATGGAGAGGCGATAACCTCGAAGGACTTCCCACACTCGAGCGCTACTGCGACAACATCGAAAAGATCGCAAGAAGCTACAAGAACGTAAAGGTCGTAAACGGCATGAAGCTCATTCCTCACATGTCCGAGTACTTCCTCGATAATCTTCACCCCAACTGCCACGGATGCGAAGTCTACGGCAGAAAGCTCGTGGAAGAGATCAGAAAGCTCGAGTTCTAAGAGCGGCACGAAAGAAACCACACAGATTACAGGCACTCGGATTAACCCCCGAGTGTTTTCTGTTTATTTACAAAGAAATAATCCCGAGTTTCCTCCGCGAGACTAAAATTATATTAACCTTATCTGATTTAATAAGTGTTAAGTAGATGGGTTATGTATGGATAAGAAATCAGGTTTTTATTCTGACGCGGGAGATGCTTTCTGGGATAAGACAGATCCCCAGTTAAGAAGTGCAATGGCTGAGATCATAGATGAGGATTGTAAGAATGGAACCAGAGTCGGAATAATCAGTTTGGTGTTCATGCTCATCTGTATCGTGTTTGGAGTATATCTTCTTATGTTCGGTTACAGTATTTGGTGTAACCCGAAATTGCTCCTGATGCTGTTCGTCCCGCCGATTGGATTTATTACTTTCGGTGAAGCACTCGTAAAATCGTATTCCTACCAGATGAACAGTCCCCAGGGTTATATTGAGTCCTGTAAGCAGTATTCGTACGAGGAGCTTATCCAGGAGAGGGAGGAGCTGCTGGACGACATAAGGAGCCTAGAGCAAAAGCTCTTCGCGGGCGACATCAAGGATGACTACATCGTGAGCACGAGCCCTCAGTTCAGATACCAGGTAAAGCTCGAATATTTAGCGGCCTTAAGTGACTACATGCAGCAGCGCTATAACGAGGAGTATGTGAGGTGCCGCCAAGGGCCAGGGAAGAGCAGTAGCATTGGCTTTTGCCGAAGAAGGAGCAAACATAATAGCATTCGACCTCGGCGAGAGGATCGAGTATCCTGCATATAACAGATCTTCGAACGAAGACCTCGAGAAGCTTAAGGCGGAAGTAGAATCTATAGGCGGAAAGATCCTTATCTACGCAGGTGACGTGCGAAACGCATCGGATGTAAAGGAAGCTGTAGACAGAGGTGTCAGGGAATTCGGAGGGATCGACATCCTTTTCAGTAACGCAGGTATCGCGGCATACGGATATTCGTGGGAGCTTACGGAAGAGCAGTGGGATGCGCTGATCGACGTGAACCTCAAGGGAGGATTCCTCGTCTCAAAATATGTGATCCCTCACCTGATCGAAAAGAAGAGCGGAGTCACAATCTACAATTCATCTGTAGCAGGTCTTCGCGGCTTTGGCAGAATGAGCCACTATGCAGCAAGCAAGCACGGACTCGTAGGACTTACCAAGTCCCAGGCTATAGAGCTTGCGCCTTACGGCATCCGTGTAGTATCGATCCACCCTACAGGTGTAAATACACCAATGAACGACGGTTTGGCAGAGCTTGAAGGGACGACTCCCACCGAGATCGCCGAGAGATCCGCGGGTAACCTTCTTAAGACTCCATGGATCGAGACTGACGATGTCGTTGAGGCGGTTAAGTTCGTAGCAAGCGACAAGGCCAGATTTATAACAGGAAGCCAGTTTGTTCTCGATGCGGGACTGCTGACGAGATAATTACATCAGACGACCAACTTTAAATGCCATAGTGTGAACACGGAAGTGCCCGGATCTTAAGTGATTCGGGCATTTCTGTGCCCTTTTTGCGCTGATCCTTTTTAACTAAACGAAAAGAAGGATCACATGAGGGTTCTGATAAATATCGAGGGACAGAAGAATACTTCCTCTCTCGGGTACGATCTGGCGACTCGCGGTATCTACTATGCCTGTAACATGATCTCATCCGAGTACGGGACGATCTTCTCGAGTTCCGAATACAACAAACTCGAGAAGGTATACTCGATATGGATCTCGATGGCACCGCCTCAGAAAGAGAAAGGAAGCATAGTGAGGTATAAGATCACCGAGGAGAATCTGACTAACGATTATCGCAACAGAAAAGAGAATTACGATAAGCTCGAAGTCATTATCTTTAACCTCGGGAAAATTGAAGATGATGCACACATCAACTATAATGATAGAAAAGTATCGAGATCACTGACTAAGCTGTTTGCCAAGGAGGTAGACGCAGAAGAAGCAATAAAAGAATTAGAAGACGGATTCGGAATATCGATTCCCGGTGGAGCAAAGGAGGAGATGAGTGAAATGTGTAATTTAAGTGAAGCTGTATTTGAGAGAGGCGAATGGAGTGGTACTGAAAAGACTAAGAAGGATAATGCCCTTCGTATGATCGCAGGAGGTAAGCTCTCTTATGAAGAAATCGCATCCTATACAGATCTCCCTCTCGAGACAGTAAAGGAACTTGCAGAGAAGAAATTTGCGTAAGACCAGCAGAACAACTAAGCACACAGATCCCGCTGCCGAAAGGCGGCGGGATCTTATAGTAGTGGGACATTAAATGGTCGGGCTACAGTGTTTTATCTTTGTTTACAAAGAAACGGACACATGACCCGAGAATGGGACTAAAATTATATTGATAACCCAAAAGCTCGAAAGGCATCGGTGAGGATAAATGACGAATGAAGATCTTATTTTGTGGTTGAATCAACAGAATGTATGGGTAATAGACGCTGTAAAGACTTTTTACTCCAAAGGTGAGTTTTCTAATGATGATATTAATAGATTTGCAGAAGAGTGTTTAAACGAAGCATATGGTACTAAAAAAACCATTGAATTAGGAAATATAAACTTGCTACACAAGAATGATAGAGAATGTTTTGCTATAGAGTCAATAGAAAATATAGAGGGTGTTAATGCACTTGCATCAGGAAAAAAGCTTTCATTTGAACCAGATGGGATTACGGTTATATACGGAGAAAATGGAGTTGGAAAATCTGGATATATAAGAATAATTAAGCAACTTGCAGACGCGAAATATAAGGAAGAATTAAAGCAGAATGTATATAAAAACTCTAGGAAGAATAACCAATCATGTGATGTTTGTGTTCGTGTTGATGGAATTGAAAGTGAATTGAAATGTGATTTAAACATAGCTGGTGAGCATAGCGTATTCAGAGATATTGATATATTTGACACTCAGATATCTAATGCATATATATGTAATGAAAATGAAGCATCATACGAGCCGTGGATATTTGCAATGTTTAGAGAAATTGCTCATGCCGCAACTATGGTGAAAAATGAATTAGAGCGTCAGATTCACGAACTAGATTCGTTTGAATTGCATGTCCCGCCTGAATATGCAGATACTTCTTTTGGTAAAATGATACAGTCTATTGTTGCAGAAACTGTAATTGATAATAGATTATTTGCTTGGTGTGAGTGTGACGAAGAAACACTATCACAAAAAGAAAAAGAAGCGAATATAGACGCTACGAATAATAGAATAGGTAGTTTATCGAATGAAATATATCAATTGAAGAGTATTCAGAGTTATTTTTTAAAATTTGAAAAGTATTATTCGGAAGAGAATATTAAAAATATACAAGCCGCAAAAGCAGAGTGGCAGAAGTGTGCTCAGGAACAGTTAGCTGCGCAGATTGTTTTTAGAGATGAGGCATCAGAATTGGAAAAAGATAGTATATCTAATTCTGCGTGGAAGGCTTTATGGCGAGACGCTTATCAGTATTATGAGACGCTTTTAAAATCAAAAGGTATTGTTCGTTATACCGAAGAAAAGGGTGTATGTCCTTTGTGTGGGCAAGAATTGATAAATCCTAATGTAGTTCAAAGGATGAAACGTTTAGATGAGTATTTGAATGGAAAAGTGAGTCAACGTGTTAATAAATCTAAGACGGAATACTTTGATCTGTTAAAACAGTTTCCAGATGTTTGGTCTTATGAACAACTATCTGTAATGCTCGATGCGTGTGATGTTGGTGTAGAAAAAGATAATATTCTTTGTTTGTCTGAACAATTAATTATCCACAGCAATAGAATATCGAAAGATGAAGTAGATAGTATTGACTTATCCGGGATTAATATATCATTGGTTATTGATGAAATTGGTAACTTGATACAAACTAAATTGGAAGCAAAAAAAAGAGCAGAAGAACATTTACAAGATGATGCAATAAAGTGTTTAGTTAATGAGATTAATGAGCTGAAAGCAAAAAAGTACGCATCTGGATTATTGGAAAGAATTCAGAAACGAGTCGATTATCTAAATAATGTTGAAGTATATGGTAGAGCAATAAAATACACTGCTACGAATAAGTTGACTAGCAAAATTAGAATGTTAGGAGATGAACTGATTACCGATGATTATATAAGAAGATTCAACGAAGAATTGCTTCATCTTACAAACGGAAATATAAAAGCAAAGTTGATTCAAGGGAAAGCGGTTAAGGGTAGAGTTCAGTACAAAATTGTACTAGAGGGACTAGTAGATACTAAAAGTAATCCTAGTGATATTCTTAGCGAGGGCGAAAGAAGAGTAGTTTCTTTGGCAGCTTTTTTTGCTGAGGCATCAGGTAGGACTGTATCATGTCCACTTATATTTGATGATCCTATTTCGTCTTTGGATCAGAAATATGAGACTT
Source organism: Ruminococcaceae bacterium KH2T8 (assembly GCA_900111435.1). Taxonomy (NCBI): domain Bacteria; kingdom Bacillati; phylum Bacillota; class Clostridia; order Eubacteriales; family Oscillospiraceae; species Ruminococcaceae bacterium KH2T8. The sequence goes on along the minus strand of FOIY01000003.1, from coordinate 301,746 downwards.
TGGTCATAAAACGGTTAGTTGAAGCAGCTGAAAATAGGCAGGTGATTGTATTCACTCATAGATTGTCAATGGTTGTAGGAATTGAAGATGAATGTCCCCCAACCATTAAAATCCGTGGAGTTGATTTGTTAAGTAATCCATCAATAAAGGGAGTTCCATCGGAGTCAGCCAATATTAGTGGCAAAATTACGAAGAAACTTAACAATTTAAAGAACGAAACTCTTTCAAGGGCAAGAAAAATGGATGAATTTTCCGATGAATATAAATCGACCGTTCATTATATTTGTCAACAAATACGTATTTTTGTTGAGAAAAGTATTGAAGATACCTTGTTGAATGGAATAGTAATCAGGTATAGAAAATCAATTCAGACACTTAATAAAATGTCTTGGCTTTCCCAAATTAACCCCAATGATTGTAGTTTTGTGGAACATATGATGACGAAATATTCATACTATGATCATGCAATGGCAGATGAAACTCCTTTGCAGGAATTCACATTGGATGAGATTGAAAGAGATATTGATTCTATTGTTACATGGTTAGATGAGATCAAGAAACGCCAAGGATCAAAATGATGGCGGTTTCAGAGTGTATATGAGGAATATGTATGATCGTATATTCAGGGCTAAAAAGTGATTTCTTAACTGCAGTGGAAGAAGATTCCATAGCATCAGAGATTGAAGAAAACATATATAGCAAAATGCATCGTAAGACTGCTCAAAGCGAATTCCGTTCATGGGAAAATTCCTTGGAGTATATGTATAAAGTGCTTAATGATAATGAGATACCTAACACCGCCGGGATAGCGATTGAGTATAACATTCCTCAGACTTCTAAAAGAGTAGATTTTATTATCTCGGGATATGGAGAAAAGAATGTTCCGAATGTTGTTATTATTGAGCTGAAACAATGGGATAAAGTAAATGCTGTTAAGAGCCAGGATGCGCTTGTAGAAACGTATACGGGTGGAGCTATGCGCAAGGTAGTACATCCTTCTTATCAGGCATGGTCTTATGCATCTATGATCACTGATTACAATCAGAATGTTCAGCAGCAATGCATAATGCTTCATCCTTGTGCATATATGCATAACTATAGAAAGAGTAATCCTGAAAAGCTGGTACAGGATCAGTATAAAGAATATGTTGATGATGCACCTCTATTTGCCAGAGGAGAAGTATCTAAACTCAGGGACTTTATTAAAAAGTCGGTTAAGTATGGTGATAATAAGCAGATATTATATGAGATAGATAATGGTAAGATAAAACCTTCTAAAAGTTTGCAAGATTCTATAAACAGTATGCTGAAGGGGAATAGGGAATTCATCATGCTGGATGAACAGAAGGTTGTATATGAAGAAATACTGAAGACCTCAACAACATGTATGCGGGATGGTAAAAAGAGAACCATTATTGTAAAAGGCGGTCCCGGTACAGGTAAGACAGTAGTAGCTATTAACCTTCTGGCAAAGCTTACTAACGAAGGACAGTTTGTTCAATATACCTCGAAGAACAGTGCCCCCAGAAATGTATATGCCAAGAAATTAACCGGATTTAAAAAGACTAGTGTTACCAATATGTTCAAGGGTGCCGGCTCATATATAGATGCTGAACCGAACATCGTAGACACGATCATTTGTGATGAAGGGCATAGATTAACTGAAAAGACTCAACTGGGACCTAAGATAGCAGGTGAGAATCAGATAAAAGAAATCATAAACGCCAGTCTATGTAATGTTTTCTTTATCGATGAGCGTCAGCGCGTGACTCTTAAGGATATCGGTACAGTAGATGAGATTAAGAAGTGGGCGGATAAGCTGGGATCAACAGTGTCAGAAATGGAACTGTTATCACAGTTTAGATGTAATGGATCAGACGGATATCTTGCTTGGCTTGATAATGTACTCGAGATAAGAGATACAGCAAATACTGATTTGAAGGATATTGATTTTGAAATCGAGATAGTAGATTCTCCTCATGAAGTTAGGAATCTGATTATTGAGAGAAATAAGATCAGTAATCACTCTAGGATCCTCGCTGGTTACTGCTGGGAATGGTATAAGTCAGAGCAAAACAATACAAACTACCATGATATAAAAATCGATGATTTTGAGATGAGTTGGAATCTCGGTAATACAACTACATTTGCTATTGATGATAATTCGGTTAACGAAATCGGATGCATACATACATCTCAGGGTTTGGAATTTGATTATGTAGGCGTGATCATCGGAGATGATATGCGTTATGAAAATGGACATATCGTTACAGATTTCACAAAACGAGCAAAGACTGATCAATCTCTTAAGGGAATAAAAACACTATATAAATCAAATCCTGATAAAGCGATAAAAGAAGCGGATGAAATAATCAAGAATACATATAGAACACTTATGACAAGAGGTATGAAGGGATGTTATGTATATTGTACGGATAAGAAACTTGCAGATTATCTAAGGACTTGTCTGAAATAAGGAGTATCAATGAAACAGGAAACAATAGACAGGATAAGAAAATTCACAGAAGACAGAGATTGGGATCAATTTCATAGTCCGTCTAATCTGGCTAAATCTTTGGTAATCGAAGCAGCAGAACTTCTTGAGTGTTTCCAGTGGGACAACGATAACTATGACATTCAGCATGTTAAAGAAGAATTAGCAGATGTAATCGTATACACTCAAAATCTACTAGACAAACTGAATCTGGATCCTGATGAAATAGTAAACATGAAGATGGATCAGAATGAAGCAAAATACCCAGTTGAAAAGGCCAAGGGCAAAAATGATAAGTATGATCGGTTGTGAGAACAGATGACTAATACTAACGAATACTACAATATAAACTCACAAGACTTCTTCAACTCAACTGTATCTGCAGATGTTTCATATTTGTATGACAGATTCCTGCAGTACATTCCTGAGAATGGAAAGATCCTTGATGTAGGATGCGGTTCCGGACGCGACGCTAAAGCATTCAAAGACAGAGGTTATGCTGTTGATGCTATTGACGGTAGTGAAGAGCTTGTAAGATTAGCTACAGAGTATGCCGGTATCCCTGTTAGGCAGAAGTTCTATGAAGAGTTGGATGCAGTTGAAGAATACGATGGAATCTGGGCATGTGCATCGCTGCTTCATGTCGAATACAAAATGCTCCCGGATATTCTCGGTAAGATCAACAGAGCATTAAAGAATGACGGAATTCTTTATATGTCATTTAAGCTTGGTGATCACGATGGAGAACGTGACGGAAGATACTTTACTGATATGAATGATGAGAGATTCAATGCATTAAATACAGAAGAATTAGGATTAATTCTTGTTGATAAATGGCAAACCAGAGATGCCAGACCGGATAGAGATGTGGAATGGTATAACGTGATACTCAGGAAGGTTTAAGATGGCAGGTTTTGATCTTAAGGAAGGATTATACGAAGATCGCATCGTTTCAGACGATGAACTTTGGTCTGCCTTGAGTGTCGTTTTTACCAGCAAGTCCGTTAACGATACGAGTTATAAGTTCGGATTCCTGAAGGCAATCATCGATAATCTCTATAACGTAGATGAGGAATTGAAGCTCACATTTGATCAGCTCTTCAGTAAGTTTGGAGAAATATACTGGAACCTTGTTCTGAAGTACGGGTTACGCCAGAAGAAGCCGACAAAAGATAATCGTGAGACATCTCTTGAGAGGGTGCTGCACTATGCTGTTGATAAGTATGCGATTACTCCTCCTATACCATATGAGAGTCTCTCCCCCGACATGATGGTCGACATATCCCACAGGATTAAAATGAAGTGCAAAGAAAACGTAGTTGGAGCACTCTATGCAGATACCAGAAGATTGTTCTATTCCTTCTCAAAGAAGGGAGAATGGATCCAGATTAATCCGCAGATGTATTCCTTTGTATGTAAGCACAAAGTTCTTATCGAGAAGCTTAACTACTACGAGTGGGCTAAGTTCTTAGAGAAGGTGAATGAGGAGTCTATAACTACGAAACTCCTGAACAAGATCGATGAGAGTTCCAAGAGGAATAATCTCTCTATGTACAGACATATTCTATACGAAGAATTCGAGAATAAAACTTGCTTCTACTGTGGTAAGAAGCTTGACGAAGAGAAGATCCATGTTGATCACTTTATTCCATGGTCGTTCATCAAGGATGATAACTTGTGGAACCTTGTATTATCCTGTCCAACTTGCAATCTGAAGAAGAATGACAAGCTCCCAAATCTGGATTATCTTTCCAAGATTGTAGACAGGAATAAAACCTTGATTATTGATGTCCATAAACCTGATATGAAGAATTATCAGTCTAACAAGCTGATAAGGATCTACGATTGGGCAAAGGTAAACGGTTATGTGGATGAATGGAAACCGTTATAATCATAGAAGAATAGCTTGTATACATTATGGTGTGTGAATAATCAGGTTAGATAGATGCTTATAGTCGATAGCATGTGTTCAGAGGTATCATACGATGAGAGAACGCATGATTAAATTATATTAGTTTGCCTAACACAAGAAATTGGATATCATGTTTTTTCTTATTTAATTGTTCATTCTATCAATTACGCCAAGGCTGTTAACCCTGTTCATACTGTTATTTGTAAAGAAGTTCTTCCGGCGATTCAAGGAAATACAGATATAACAGCTATTATGAAGACTAAGCAATGGAGTAATCCGTATATCCCCGAATCAAACGATAAAGCCAAAAAGTATTGGAGAAAAACGCAATTAGAATAAGTAAAACAGGTGTCATTTGTTTGTTGTTGGCGTTATTTTATGAAAAGGATAATGACTTGAATATGAGAAATATCTGAAGGATGAAATAGGTTTCCATGAGTGCGATAATGATGTGGATGGTGGCTATCAAGTGAATTGCTAGCAATTGTATCTTCGCATGATTTCATCTGATTCCTGATGTTAGATGCTTTAAGGAGACGACTATGAATTACAATACGGATAGAGCTATAACGAAAGTAGAAGACGATCTCTTAGGTAGATCTTCTTTTTCGGAAGCTCTTGGTAAAGCCTTATATGAATATGATGCTAAAGATGGTCTTGTAATCGGTTTGTATGGAAAGTGGGGAACGGGAAAAACTTCTATTGCAAATATGGCTCTACAGACTGTTACTAAATATGCAAAACCTGAAAAAGCACCAATAATTGTAAGGTTTTCTCCGTGGAATTATTCAGATAAAGACAATCTGATTTCGCAGTTTTTTCATACTTTGTGTGTCGCAGTGGCTGGAAGTGATAACACAGAAGTAAAAAAGTATGTAGGAAGTACACTCAAGGAATATGCTGAGTTGTTCGATGCTTTAACTTTAATTCCTTCTGTCGGAATCGCGGCGGCTGCAGCTACTAAAGGAATAGCAAAATTGCTTGGAAATCATTTAGAGAAACGAGGTGATTTAGATACACGCAAGAAAAATCTAGAAGAAGCGTTGAAACAGTCAAACCAGAAGTTCATTGTGATTATTGACGATATAGATAGACTGACTAATTCTCAAATACTCGACATTTTTCAGTTGGTTAAACAAGTTGCTGATTTCCCGAATGTTATCTATTTATTGCTGATGGATAGAGAAATTGTCAAGAATGCACTAACAAACGTTCATGATTGTGATGGTAACGAATACTTGGGTAAGATTGTACAAGTTCCTTTTGAGATACCGGAAATAGATAAGGTACGACTTAACGAGATTATGCGTGCGAAATTAGTTGAATCTATTCCCGAGAAACCTCGCGGGGTAACTATAGATTATGCTTATTGGACGGTAGTATTCCGCAATTGTGTGTCACCATACGTATTGACATTGCGTGATATGAATAGAGTATTGAACACGTTTTGTTTCAAATTTGACATGATGCACTCGGAAACTTCTTTCGAGGATATGATGGGTATAACCACAATAGAGGTTCTTGAACCTGAGTTGTATTGTTGGGTAACAAACCATAAGAATGATTTGTGTGTGAGAAAAGTAGATCCATGGACTTCTTTCAATGTTAAAAATGATGATTACAGATCATATTATTCAGAAGTATTTAGAAAACTAGGGATAGACAGTCAGAAAGCTATTAGAAGTCTTGCAACTCTTTTTCCGGTGTTTTCAGATAAGGTTGGATACAGTATCAAAAGTGCGAATGATGTGTCGAATATTCGAAGTGGAATGCGAGTGGCAAATGAAGAAAGATTTGATCTATATTTTGTTCTTGATGTGGAAAACGTCAAGGTACCTCGTTATACAATTAAGGATTGCATTTTTACCTTGTCCCCAGATGAGCTGGAAAAGACGATTTTAGATATTAGTGATCAAGGGAATATTGTGTACTTTTTAGAAGAACTTGAATCTCTTATTGATACTATTCCATACGATAGGCTTCAAGTTGTTGCTTCGGTTTTATATGGTGTTAAGTCGTTGCTAAAGGGTGGCAAGAACAAGGCTTCACTTTCATTGTCAGCCATTATAATAGCTGATGATATCGCAAGAAATATTATAAAAAGACTTAATACCACTGATGAGCGATACAAATTCTTCCTGAGCCGTATTAATGATTGTAGCATTGAGGAGTTGGGGTCAATATCCAATGACCTAAGAAGAATGGAATCGGCATGGGGACGCACGAAGGCGGTTAGTGAAAACAAAGACGAACAAATTGTTAGTGTTGAGCAGTTGGAAGAATTGGAAAAGATTTTCATTGAAAGATTAAAGGGTATTAAGCCAATTAATAAGTTTATCGGGATTGATGATTGGTATGATTTGTATTGCTATTGGTATCAATATGATAGAGAGTCGGCTGATGTATTTTTTGCTGAATTGATGAAGAACGAAATTAATAAATTGAAATTCTTTTGTAGGTTGGCAGGTCACTGGATAGGAAATAGTGGTAGTGGTTGGAGTTTTATTAATAGTCCTTATCGTCAGTATACTTCCGAAGAAGAGTTTACTAATCTAATATTGCAAGTTGGAGTTAAACACATGAACGAGTTTAGTGAAACAGAGCAATTGAAGATGGCTACTTATATATTAGAATCTGCTAATGGTGAGGAAGAGAATATTACCGAACAGGAAGCTATGAATTTAGTGAAGAAGTGGAAGAAAACTTAACTATATTACGTCTATATGAGAGGTCCTCTACTAAAGAAATGCTAGAGGATCTCTTTTTGATTTTGAGTAGATGTTCTAGTGAATACGGCGCTTCTTTAGCGCCAGCTCGTCGCTAATTCTTGCGCCACCAAAATCGGTAATTGCTGCGCCACTTCCGTCGGAATTACAGTGCCAAACCTCCGGCAGAGTGGAAGAAGATGATTGAGTGTGTGCAAATTTATGTTTAGCATATGTGGATTGTTGCACATGTAAAATGTAAAGTTTCCTTTAATTCCTTGCTGTATTAATGGTTCTCAGTTTCCAGCGAGACTATAATTGTAAATATCAGTAGTTTTGATGTTTGCTTAGCGATTAGCTCGTGTTGGAGATCGTATGGAAGAATTAGATAAGACTATTGTTGCACCTAAGTTGCTTGCAAGTATACGTGAAGATGTAGATATTAAAGAGAACGACGGTAGTGTCTCTATATCGATGGATGTTAGTCCCGTGTTCTCATATGCGCTTTGTATGAATAAGACTCATCTTATCAAAGAGCTGAGTGTTGAAAATACGCTGGATAAGGATATATATGATCTCAGGATCAAGATTAAAGCTGATAATGATCTGATAGAACCGTATATAGAGGATATATTTATCCTTAATGCCGGCCAGACATACAAAACACGACCTAAACTGTTTGTTCATCCAACCAAACTGTTGGAAATGAATGAGATGACAGAGTGTCTGCTGAAGTTCACTGTCATGTACAAAGATAAAGAAGTAGCGGTTCGCTATGATCGGATTCAAGTGTTAGCTTATTCTGAGATCCCGGAATCCTATGTAGGAGATTCACGAATACTGGCAGCATTTGTTTTACCTAATAACCCTGCTGTTGAAATAATAAGACAAGAGGCTACTGAGTATCTGAAGCGTGAAGACTTTAACGGCGATCCCTCATTTAGCGGCTATCAGGGCTCTGCGGAATGTGTCCCTAAGAGAGTTCAGAATATGGCTGCTGCCTTGTTCTATGCTATTCGCAAGAAGAATATTGTGTATTCGGAGCCTCCGGCAAGTTATGAGGATGAGATTAACGGGAATAGATTGATAATGCAAAAAGTTCGATTCCCGGATGAGATCTTGAATACAAGATTTGGAACTTGTATGGATATGACACTTCTTTATGCAGCTTGTTTGGAAATGCCAATGATTCAATTAGGGGGAACGAGAGCTTAATTGATATGGATACAATTACAAAGTTTATAGACGAAGAACGCGAACGGCTTAATATTCACGTCTGAGATGTGAGGTTTTCGTTATGGAAAAGATACAGCTGATCAATCTAGGAGAAAAACTCATAAGCAAAAGAGTTCTTCATTCTCGTTGGGGCGAAGGGACTGTAATTGGATTTAGTCCCGAGGATCCTATGCAAATGGAATTTGAATTCGATGGCATTAAAAAGGCCCTCATGTACCCTCAATGCGTAAGAGAATATTTGAAGGTATATGACAAAGATTTGGCGGATGATATAGCGTCAGCACTGAATATGAATTCAGAAGGATTTCTATATCATGAAGAAGATCATATTGATAAAAAGGCATCAACAATTGGAATTGTTCCGTCTCCTGTCGCCACAAATGCTTCAAAATCCAAAATGGTTACTCTTGACGAGGCGATAACGACATTCACGTCTTCAGAAAGTGAAGAAGATGCTAAGTTGCGTTACAGAACAGCCGAACGATTAAGAAAGAGTTTTATTGTGGATTACCCTGTTGATTCAATAGGATCGTTAAGTTTGGATGACTATTTGATCGCTCCGGCAGGTGCGGGATATGATGAATCTTTCTGTTCTAGGATTAAAAACGAATTGGATTATATTGGGCATCTGGGAAATGCTCGTAATGATATATTCGGAATTTACTTGCGTGGCGGTAAAGATATTGTTCTAAATAAGACCCTTCAGAATGAGTTTGATGATGATTATGAGGCGGCCTTTTCTGCGATGAAGAATAGTATTCAGTTGCTAATGAATGCTGCTAAAAGAGACGACCTTGATCTGCTAAGAAGAATAGAGTCAGATAAGAAAAGATACTATCTGTACACTAATTACATGTTGAAGCTTCTTTCTATATATTTCCCGGATATGTTTGTCCCAGTGTATACCAAGGAAACCATTGATTCTTATTGTAGAGTTATTCAATGTAATCCTAATGATTACAAATTGATTGTTGATAAGAATCTGGCTCTGATGAAATGGAGAGATGAGCATCCTGTTACATCTGTGTGGTCAAATCATTATTTGATGGTGTTCCTCGATTATATGTGGAGACACAACATAACAATATATGATTCTTTGGAGGCAAATGTATCACTTGATGATATTCAAATTAGCTTCGGGAATAAGAAGAATGATAAGCAAACTTTTATGTTCAATGGCATAAAAGTTGCAAGAATACATTTTAGAAAAGATGGTTCATCATTTCTATATGTGTACCGAAATTGTGATTTGCTAAAAGATGAATTGGAAAGATCTAGGTTTACTGTGGTCGAATCTCCCGATTTTATTAAAGAAGGTGGTTCCGGAGATAATATACTCTGCAAATTGGAGATTGATTCTGTCGATAACGTGTATATAGCTAATGAGTTTCTGAAGATTTGCAGAGTAAAGAATTCGATTGTAAATAACAGCGAAGAGGCGATGGCAATTACTGATAGAAACGAAGAACGTATCAGTAAACCCATTGAACGAGAATCTTTTTACAGCAATCTGTTGCTTCCGGAAGGCTTTGAAGCAAAACGTTATGATGGGATGAACAGGGTGCATTTCAAATATCGTGGCGTTGGATTCGCTGTTATGGATATGAACACATATACCTATAATCTCGGATCTCGCGATGAGTACATGCATGCAGTAGGCGTTCGTGAGTTTGAATATACACATATTCTTGGTCCTAATCATGCTATGTTGCGTGGAATCCCTAATGCTGATACGACAGTGCTTTATAAACTGTTTGACTATATATCGGCTGAACGAATTGATTGGGATGGTATTGAATCTAATCTGAGAGAAGAAGTAAATTCTATTGATTCCGAAATTAAAGAGCTTTCTCTTGAGGGTGATGAAAAACTCGCAGTAGTTAAAGCGAGAGTGAACCAAGGCGTTTTCAGATCTTTATTACTGAGGCGATATGGCAGATGCTGTTTGTGCGGTGTCGATGAGTTTGGATTGCTAGTTGCTAGTCATATTAAACCTTGGGCTGCGAGCGAGCCGAAGGAGAAAACAGATGTTAATAACGGACTCCTACTGTGTCCGAATCATGATCGTCTGTTCGATAAAGGGTACATATCGTTTAATGATGACGGGACAATATTGATATCGGATTCATTGAGTGATGAGAATCGAACATCGCTGAATGTTCATGATGGTATGAGTATTCATTTGTCTGATAAGAGTACTGAATATATGAAATATCATCGAGAGAATATCTTCATTGATGAATATTGATCGTGGAGGGTTATTGCTATATGGCAGAGATAAAAAGTATTACTGACTTGCTGTCCATGGAACTTAAGATCCCATCTTACCAGCGCCCGTATAAATGGAAGATCCAGAATATTGAAGATCTTTTGAGTGATATATCTAAGGCTATCAGTGATGCTGACAAGTATAGAACAGAGTTTAAGTATCGTATTGGAACGATAATTGTTCATGAGAATTCATTTGGTGTCTATGAGATCGTAGATGGTCAGCAGCGTGTTATATCGCTAACTCTGATAAAGCAGTGTATAGATCCGAGATTTCACTGTAGCATACTCGACGAAGAATTTGATAATAAGACGGCTCAGATAAACATACGTAATAACTATACGTACATTAGGGAGTGGTTCACTATCAATAGTGCTTTGAAGGATAGCTTCAACAAAGCGTTCGATGATATTCTTGAAGTCGTAGTTATCAACGTGGATAAGATATCGGAAGCTTTTCAGTTGTTCGATTCACAGAATACACGAGGTAAGGAACTCGATCCTCATGATCTCTTAAAGGCTTATCACCTGCGTGAAATGAAGCGATATCCGTATGAGATGGAGCATGCCGTTACAAAATGGGAATCAAAGAGTACCGATGCTATTCGAGAATTGTTCGACTTCTATTTGTTTCCGATCACCAATTGGGCTCGAGGTATAAAGAGTAAGTCGTTTACAGCAAAGGAAATTGATGCATATAAGGGTGTTGAAGAAGGATCTGACTACTCATATGCTCGAAGAGCCAGCAGAGGAATGCCTTATTTCCAGATAACGGAACCATTTGTCGCCGGTAATGATTTCTTTGAGATGGTTGATCATTATCTGAAGCTTCTTGCAGATATTGAGAAGGAACTTGCAGATAACGATGCGTTTAATCAGATAAACGGTATTATTACCAATAAGAGTGACCTTGAATCATCCGGTTTTAAATATACAGTTAACCTGTTCAAGTGTGCTCTTCTCATGTATTACGATAAGTTCCATAACTTCGATGAGATGGCAGTGAAGAAACTGTTTACCTGGGCTTTTATGGTAAGGGTTGATCTGTATAATCTGAGCTATGACAGCATCAATAAATATGCTATAGGCGGTGATCCTACTTCCAATTATACGAATAAGATCCCGATATTTTCAAAGATCAGTTTTGCAAGAAAACATAATGAGATCTGCGGCCTTCAGATCAAGGTTAAACGTAATAGTGATTCGGCAGCAAATCCAAAGTGGGATCACTTGTATGATCAATTGAAATCTATGAACGGAATAAAGGAGGACACAGTATGAGTAACCTTATAAGTGAACTCCATATCTTGGATGAAGCGGGTAATATATTCGATACGGAAATTAAGTATTCCATTCCTTTGTATCAGCGAGCATATGCATGGAAAGATAAAGAGCTTATGCAGCTTGTTGAAGATATATCTGATGTGCGTGAAGATGCGAATTACTATATCGGATCGCTCATCGTTTATAAGACGGATAAGTACTATGAAGTAGTAGATGGTCAGCAGAGATTGACATCATTATTCCTTCTTTTGAATTGTTTGGGGATTGCTACAAAAGAGACCTTAACCTTTGCATGCCGTGAGAAGTCGAATTTTGCGCTTAAGCATATCAGATCGATCATTGATGATGATTTGGGTGCACTTGATTCAGACAGCATAGAACCCGGTATATGGCAGGGAATAAAGATACTTAAGGAAGAACTTCAGCGAGCTGATATTGATAAGGATGATCTTATTCGTAAATTGAAGAAGGTTATTGTCTATAGAATCGAAGTTCCTGAGAATACCGACCTTAACAGGTATTTTGAGATAATGAATACTCGTGGTGAACAGCTCGAGCAACACGATATTCTTAAGGCCATGCTCATGGGTTATCTGCAGGAAGATCCGGTATCGCAGGAAGTGTTCGCGAAGATCTGGGATCCGTGTAGTGATATGAACGGATATGTTCAGATGCATTTTATCAGTAAGTGGAATGTAGTCAGAGAGAGTATATTCAGTGGGGACTGGAATGAACTGCCGGCTGATAGCTGGGATAAGTATATAACTGACATAGCTTCCGAGGGTAATACCGGGGTCGGACATAAGATTACTGATATTATCGGTAACGATTATGTCGAGAATGAAGAAGACGGTTATAACGACGATGATGTAAGAGTCAGATTTGAGAGTATTATCAAGTTTCCATTCTTCTTGATACATACGCTTAAGGTGTTCATTGCAATTAATGGGATAACTCATGAAGATGGTTTGTCGGCGATCGTTCCTGAGCTTATGGATGATAAAAAACTCATCGATATCTATAGATATGTTATCGATCACGGCGTGATGGACGGGAAGAAGATCTCTGAGGATAAAGCTCTATTTGCTAAGAGATTCGTGATGTGTCTTCTTAGGACTAGGTATCTGTTCGATAAGTATATTGTTAAGACTGAATACGCTAACGATAACGTTGATGGTAAGTGGAGTATTAAGACTCTTCGCGTTTCAGGACAGAGAGGAAGTAAGAAGCCTTATTACAAAAATTCACCTTTTACGAGAAAAGGTGAATGGGATACTACTAATGAGTGGAGAGCCAAGCATAATGTGATGATACAGTCAGCTCTTCGTGTGTCTTATACTTCCCCAAAAGTAATGCACTGGATCACCAAGCTCCTGATATGGATGTCGGAAGATGATTGTATTCGAACAAAGAACGGTGATATGGCTCTGCTTTATGAATATGCCGAGTCGATCGCTCAAGCTGCAGTCAAAGAGAACTTCTTTGACGTGTGTGGCGACGGTGCGTTTGGCATGGGTGTTAATGCCCCTAATATTGTATTTAACTATCTGGATTATCTTTTATGGAAGCGGGAGCCTTCAAAGTATTCGGACTTCGAATTTGAGTTTAGGAATTCTGTAGAGCACTGGTATCCGCAGCATCCGTCTGAAGGAACATTCGAGCCATGGAAGGATGGTGTTGATCAGTTCGGTAATCTCTGCATTATTCAGCGTAATATCAATTCGAAGTTCTCGAATATGTCACCTGAAGCTAAGAAGAGTACATTCCAAAAGATGATCGCTAACGGAAGCATAAAGCTTCGTCTGATGAGCGAATTGACCGAAGCTAATGATGGTCTTTGTGCCAGTTACTATTGGCGTAAAGTTGCATATAAGCGACATGAGCAGGAAATGCTTAAAATCCTGATGGATGCATGCGGTGTTGATTCTCTGGTTGTATTCCCTGATGAGGAAGATGTAAGTGGAGAGGATCTTGGTAGAGGAGTTACATTCGATGTGTCCAAGGTTATGCTTGATTGGGCGAAGGAAAAAGCATCTGATGGTGAGTTTACTCTTGCTTTGAATAAGTGCGGAAAGAAGTATGTAAGGTTTACGACATCTTTGGTGTCTGAGTTGCTTCCTGATAATGAAAATGCTGATAGCAGATGGAAAACCAGAAATCAATATTTCTATGAGATAGTAAATCTTCAGAACAGCCGTATCTACATGAAGCTTACTGTTAGCGGTGTGGCATTGACTCCTGAGCAAAGGATGACTTGCGACAAGATAGAGAGCTTATTCCCGTCTTCGAACAAAGAGAAGATTTGGCAGAAGTGGACGGTGTTCTCAACTGATAGGATCAAGCTTACGGATAAGGATAGTAAGGAAACTGTCAGAGGTTACATGGATGATCTTTATGAGAGTTTAATGTCTTATCAGGATGAGCTTGTTTCTAAGGTTAATAGCAATTGAGGTAGCAACTAATGAATAACGTTATTTGTAACTACAATAATGTTTCTGAACACGATATGGATCTGATGTTCCTGCAGCTCTTTTCGTCAGATGAGGGATTTGTGAAACTGTTCCTTGATAAGGTTGGAATAGATGATCCTTCTGCAAAAGTTGAAAGTGTTGAACTGTCTAAGACCGATCCGAAGTTGGGTGAATCGGATATCGTTGTTCTGTTGTCTGTAGTTGACAAAAAGATCGCGTTGCTTATTGAAGATAAGATAGATGCAATAGCAATGCCGGAACAGCCTGAAAGGTATATCAAGAGGGGGAAGAAAGCAGTAACTAAAGGTGAGTACGATGTGTTCTATAGTTTTATCGTATGCACTCAGAAGTACTATGACGAAGATAAGGTCGCCAATAAGTATCCCTATATGGTGTCTTATGAATGCATTCGAGATTATCTGAGTGGAAATGACTCTTTACTTTACAGTGCGTACTACCAATTAATCGATCAGGCTATATGTAAAAGCAAGAGTCCCCGGCATGTAACTCTTAATGAGAAGGCTAATGCGTTCTTTCGTAAGTATATTGAATATAAGAATTCGTTTTATAAGGATCTGGATCTGAGGAATAAGCCTGACTCTAACGGATATTGGGCTCATTATGGTACAAGGCTCGGTGAAGCATATATCTACCATAAGATCCAGGAAGGAAAAGTAGATCTGACATTTCCGGGGGCAGCCCAAAAGATGGCTGAATTAGGTCTTGTTGTTGAGTGGCTTAGAGAGCATGACCATGAGGATGTAAGAGCAGAGATAACAGGTAAAGCAGGAGTAATACGCTTTGATGTACCTCCGCTTAATATGGAACTTCCTTTTGAATCAAGTAGCGAAGCAGATGTTGAGATATGCTTTGACCGTATCTCGAAGTTAACTGATATAGCTAATACTTTTGCTTTAGCTGCTAAGATCGCTACTGAGAAATAAGAAGGGGTTGATAGGTTGTAACATCCCCCTCTATAGTGTATAAACTTATCTGACTTAATAAGTGTTAAGTAGAGGGGTTATGTATGAACGATAAATCGACTTTTTATTCTCCGTATGGAGATGATTTCTGGGATAATGTGGATCTGAGCACACGCGATAAGCTTTCTAAGATCGTAGATGAGGACAGTAAGAAGGGAATCTTTGCAGGTATCTTTCTTACGGTCATGATGGTGATCGCATTTGTTTGGGGAGTAACTGCTCTTATCGACGGTAAGCTTTCCGATGATCTTCGTATGGTGCTGTTTCTTTTGACGCCGCCTATTCTCGTGCCTGTGATCGTTAGTGCGATGATCAGATCCCGCAGGTATCAGCTCAAGAGCAGAGAGGGCAGGATCCGCGTAGCTCACATAAGGATAATGAACAGGAAGATGGATAAGAGCCTTGTCAAGAATAAGTTCGTGATCGAGATCGTATCTACTACTTCTGATGCTACGGCAACGGTCGAGGTAGAGAAGGGCTTTTACGATAAGGCCGGTGTCGGAATAACCGGTTGGTTCACGATGGTAGAAGATGAGGGTACGGGACTTCTGGCGAGCCCTTATTGGTTTACAGCAGATACGGATCCTAAATCCGCCGGTCTGGTTGTTCCTAGAAGAGAAGTTATAGCTGATGAGGCTTCTGTGGCCACTGAAGATCGAAGTTACGATGCGCCTATGCCTCAGGGGCAGTTCTTCGGTGCGCCTTCTGCTTCCGTAGTATCCGATGCCTCTTCGCGTGCTACGGTCAGTACCGCGAGTTCCGATGATCTGGCCACGGCTTACTTTCGTGCGCATCTTTTGAATGTAGTTTTGTTTTCGATAAGTGCAGGATTATTCCTGATCGGCGGTCTGTGGCTGCTCCTCGGGTCTGCCGCTGGCTTTGAGGAAAGTATATACGGCAAGGTGGTCATTGCGCCTTATCTGATGATCCTCATGGCATGCATGGCAGCTCAGATACCTGTTCATATGCATGAGTCTTCTGAAGGCAGGAAGATCGCGACGCTTTACTTGGCGCTTCAGTTCGTCCCCAATATGTTGGCTGCGTTCCCTCTGGCCTATTTTGGCACGGGTATAAGGGTTATCTTGAGCTTTTTCCTACTGCTCTTTAACCTGTTCATGATATTCCTTTTAAACAAAGGTCTAATCGATACATGCCTTGCGATAAAGAAGGGCAATTGCAGGGCGATGGACGCCGTGCTCATAAGCAAGAATCAAAACACACGTTACATATATCCGTTCTTCCTTATCAAGATCTGCTCATGCGTAGTAAAGGTCGGATCCGATACTTATGAGATCAAGATCACGGCTTCGCAGTATAAGACATACTTTGAGGGGATGTCGGGTACTATGGTCACGCTCGATAAGAACGGCAATAATGTTTTTGTGAGAGTCTGATCTTATGCTCGAGAGACTTGAGTTCGGTGATCTTAATGCTCCTGACGTCCTGGTGTGGATGGCGGGCGCGCATGAGAGGGAGAGGCTCGAGGAGACGATATCTCTGATCTCGGCTGATGCTCCTTTTGGCGCCTTAGTGTTCGTAGTCCCGGATTGGAACTCGTGTCTTTCGCCCTGGGCGGCTGATGTCGGGAAGACTGCTTTTGAGGGTTTGGCTTTCGAGACGTTGGAGGTTTTGTTGTCCGCGCTTCCTGTAGATCCGTCCAAGCGGTACTACTTAGGCGGGTATTCTCTGGCAGGTTTGTTTGCGTTATGGGCGTCGTGTCAGACTCACGTATTTACGGGCGTGGCCGGTGTATCTCCTTCGGTGTGGTACCCGGGGTTCGCCGAATACTTTTGCTCTTCGGACGTTCTTGCTTCGCGTGTCTATTTAAGTCTCGGTGACCGCGAGAGTCGTACGCGTAATCCCGTTATGGCTACCGTGGGCGACTCAATTAACGCCTGCTATTCTCACGTGGCTTCTAGGGGCATTCTCGAGTGGAATAAGGGTAATCACTTCACGGAGCCTTGCCGAAGACTGGCGGCGGGCTTCTCGTGGCTTTTGAAGGGGTGAAGATCTCGCCTTGAAAACTTGCCGAATTCGCGGAAAAGTCCCATTAATGTCACCTCTGATTCGTATAATAAAGGTGAGGGGAGGTGCGACTATGAGCAGGATATATGTTTCAACTTACGAAGAGAACGGTGTCGTACGATACGCGCTTTACGATGACGGTGGCGAGAATAATCTCTTTACGGATAACTTTGATCCTGTGATCACAGATACCCGTGAGGAGGCTGAGGCCAGGCTTGCGGCTTACGAAGCGGAGAGATCAAGGGAAGAGGCTGCTGTGCCTTTTACATTGGAAGAAGCGAAGAAATATGCCGAAAGCCATTACTGGAAGTTCGCGTCTACTTATGCCAAGACGGCTCCTCACGAGTACTGCATAAAGAGATGGCTCGTCGAGGAAGATAAGCTCCTATACGAGAGATTCGTTGCCACCATGAGAGCGAACTCGGTCGTGGGGTATTTCTACGGCCACAAGAACGATTATCTGATCCTCGGGGATCACTACTACTGGTATATGTCTACTCCCGAGAACATGCCCGTTGATCTTATCAACATGACTACTACAGATTACCTGGAGTTCAGGGATGGCGCTTATTACTATAAGGAGAGGAAGGGGCTTTCGTGATGGGCAAGTCCGGATACTGGATAGAGGAAGCGCATGTCTTTCGTGCTGATGTCTACAGGTGCTCGGAGTGCGGGGCTGAATCTAAGAAGATCTCCAAGTCCTGCCCGAAGTGCGGCTGCCGCATGAAGAAATCGAAGTATGACCCCAAGTGGGTAGATGAGCTCTCGCTTTTAGATGCTATTTTGGAAGATTGACGTTCCTCAAGATCTCTTTAGCTCTGTGTACGAGATTGTGACGGAAGGCTTTCGTGCGTTAATTTTTCTATAGTTTATTCACCTCTTATTTACAGAACCTGAAATTATTGGTTACTAATTACGGCATATAATTAAAGTATCTCAGGTGAGGAGGTGCAGATTATGTTCCGTATGAGTACTCTTTCCAAAGAATATGTAGACCTGATCCTGGAACTCGATGAGGTTACCAAGGCATGCGAATATAACGACCTCCTGTATGGTAAATCCCTGGCGGACATAATGCTCTATCAGTCGCAGGTGCTAAGGGAATTCTTTCGCAAGAGCTCGATGCTCGTGTTCTGTAACGTAGCAAGAGATACCAATGAGCCCATTAATGTTACGGCCATGAATAAGGTGTTAAAGTACGTGCTCGATTCCTACGACGAATTCGCGACTTTGCTTAGACGCGAGCTCATGTCGGTCGAGGCTTTTATTCCGTCGACGGCTGAAGATATCAGTAAGACGCGCGAGTGCTACAGGGAGATCGGGCTGATGCTCCATCCCAAGATCAATGACCTGTCGCTGTCGGATGCGGATCTGGCGTTTATCTGGGCGAAGACGACCGACGCGTACGCGAAGAATGACTGGAAGCAGCTGATGTTCCTTAAAGAGCGTGCCGAGAGGACACTTCGTGAGCAGGGGATAGACTTAAGTGAGCTCGAGATAGAGGTCGATGAGAAAGAAGTCGAGCACTTAAGATCTGAAGTAAATGAGATCAAGGCATCGGAAGATTACCTTCTCGGCGAGAAGCTTCGGACGAAGGGCTGGATCTCTAAGGAGAGGGCAAGGCTCATAAAGGAGACTAAGGCTACGCAGGCGTTCGTAAGGACGATGGATGAGAGTCTTCAGGAAGCCCTGACGAGCGGGATCAAGATGGTCCTTGAGTAATTAGTGAAGTTTCGGTTGAGAACGGTAATAGAAGTAACCGGAATAACCGAAGATATAGGCGTAATAGGAGGCGCGTATGTACGGAGCGATAATCGGAGATATCGTAGGAAGTAAGTTCGAGTTTGACCGCGGCAGCAAGACACGCGAGTTCGAGCTGTTTACTTCCGTCGATACGTTTACCGACGACACTGTTATGACGTGCGCGGTAGCAGAAGCGATAATGGACGCGGGACGCAATTCGTCCGAAGGCAAGATGAAAGCATATATCGTAGATGCCATGAAGTGTTGGGGCAAGAGGTATCCCGACGCAGGTTACGGCGGAAGGTTCAGGGAGTGGCTTCGCTCGTCTGCGCCTAAACCCTACGGAAGCTATGGCAACGGCTCGGGCATGAGAGTATCGTCGGTCGGATGGTTCTACGAATCGTTGGATAAGACATTGGAAGTGGCGCGATGGTCGGCTGAAGTAACGCATAACCACCCCGAGGGAGTTAAGGGTGCCGAGGCCGTGGCAGGTGCAATATATATGGCACGTAAAGGTGCATCGTTTGGTGAGATCAAGGCGTTCTGGGAGTCTCCCCGGATAGGGTATGACTTAAGCCGCACGCTTGACGAGATAAGACCTACATACCACCATGTGGAGTCGTGCCAGGAGACGATGCCCGAGGCGTTCACGTGCTTCCTCGAGTCTTCGTCAAACCTTTTGGGTGAAGCGGGGTTCGAGCGTACGATCCGCAATGTCGCATATATAGGCGGCGACGTGGATACATTAGGTGCCATCGCAGGCGCTGTCGCCGAGGCGTATTTCGGAGTACCGTCGGATATGGCGGCCAAGGCACGCACGTACTTGGACAGCGAGATAAAGGATGTCGTCATGAGGTTTTACAGAGAGATTGGAATCTCACTTGCCGTTGAGGCGAGCTGAGTGTTCATAGTTCGATCACGGACCTACGGTAAGGGTGAAGCTTTCCGCATCCTGCCGACAAAAAAGAAGAGGGTTGAGGCCCTCTTCTTTTTGTTTGTTTTGTTTGGTGTGTTTGTAGTTTTGTTGGTAGTGCCGTGGGGAACGAGCGCCGCGGCTTTCGCTGGGGAACTCTCGCTTACGGGTGCTCAGGCGTCTTCGTCGCTCAGCGTGTGAGCTGCCGGGGCTTTTCGTTTCCCATCAGCGCGTGAGCTTTTCGAAGTAGAGCACGTCCTCGCAGATCGTCGAGTTGGTGCCGGCTGTACTGATGTGACCGAGCTCGTTCGAATACGTAGATACGAGTCGCCATCCATCGGCAGCCTTCTGTGCCAGGATCTTCTTTAGAGCTTTAACGTCGGTCGAGCCGTTCGTCTTGTTCGGTACGGTTACTACATCGTATTCGAACTTGAGCTGCTGCGGAGCCTTGGAGGCGTTCGCCTTATTGATCGCTCTCTGGATCGGCGTCTCCTCGGACTCGGCTTGAGCCGCTGCCTGTGCTTGCGTTGAAGCCTGCGTTGAGGATTGCGCCTGCGCCTTTCGGGCCGCTTCTTCCTTTTCTCTCTTCATCTGAACCTCTTGGGTTAGAGCAATATTCATTTCCTTCTTCTTAAGCTCTGCCTGCGTCAGAAGTACGGCGCCGCACTTCTTGCAAAAACGCGAGAGGTTCGTGTTTGTCTCATGACATCTAGGACATACCATAATCTTACCCTCCTATCTCTTATCCATGCAGTTAAACTGCTTTGTTATTATACCATTTTTCCTTGGGGAGGGGCAGATGGTGGCGTGGGTGAGCGGCGGTGGTGGTCACTTTCGAGCGGCGTGGACTTCACCGTTGTCCCCCACTACCATTTACACTACCACTTTCAAGTCATTTTGGCCGTGTTTGTGGTAGTGAGGTCCCCCATTACCATTTACACTACCACGGGCGCCCGGTTTTGGCAGGGTTCGTGGTAGTGGCGGGCTCTTTCGAGCGGCGTGATCGGAACCGAATCTTCGCTGAACGGCAGTAGTGGTTCCCGGAAGTTGTGATTTAACGGATTATGTCCACCTTTTTGGGAGGCGCGGTTCCCGGAATCTTAAAAAACGCTATTTCCGGGAACCAAAATCGTTAAAAAAGTGGACAGAAGTCGGAATATTATAGCTTCCGGGAACGCAATCGCACTAAAAGTTCTCAGAACAGGAATATTATTGGTTTCCGGGAACTTTCGAGCATTAAAAAGTTCTAAGAATTGCAGAAAAAGCAACTTCCGGGAACTTGGAGATCGTCGCGCCTCAGAATGAAAAAGTCCGTTTAATCGTACACCTTGTCGAAATTTAGTCGCGATTGTCGAATTTTGTCGATAAAAATCCTCTTGCAAGCCTGATAGGATGGACTCACAACGATCAGCGCTGATCCTTCAAAACTACAAAGAAGGAGGATCAAATATTGGATAATCAAGATTCAATAATGTACGACGAAGGCTTTAAGAGCATATTCGCCTATAAGGTCATGCTCGCGATAACCTTGAAGTCGCTTATCCCGGAGTACGCGGATTCGAGTCTCGAAGACATCAGGGATAAGTATATTCAGGGTGATCTTGAGACTGAAGTGCATTCTGATAAGATCGATACGTCAGGCGCGGTAGAGGACGGACATGTCAGATATGATGTGAAGTTCGATGCGCTTCTGCCTAACGCAACTGACAAGCACATGAAAGTGATAATCAATATCGAGGGGCAGAAGAATACGTCTTCGCTTCCGTATCGTATCGTTACCAGGGGTATCTACTATGCGTGTAATATGGTGGCCTCGGAATACGGAGATTACTTTAAGAATTCTCACTATGAGAACCTTGAGAAAGTGTATTCCATCTGGATATCCATGTCGCCTAACGAGAAGGAGAAAGGAAGTATTATCCGATACAGGATGAGTGAGGAAAACTCGTTTAATGATTTCCGTGAGAAAAAAGAGAACTACGACAAACTGGAAGTCGTATTATTCAACTTAGGTCCGATTGATGATAATTCAAACATCAACTATAATGAGGAAAAGATAATGAAGACCTTAACGGAGATATTCTCTGAGCACAGCAATAAGAATGACGCGATAACTCTGATGGAAAAGGAATACCAGACGGAGTTTCCCGAATCGATGAAGAAGGAGATGGTAAACGTGTGTAACTGGAATGAAGTATTTGAAGAAAGAGGCATGATCAAAGGTCGTCAGGAAGGCGTAGAGCAGAACAAGATCGACAATGCACTTCGCATGATCGCAGGCGGCAAACTGACATATGAAGAGATCGCATCGTATACAGATCTTCCTCTCGAGAAGGTTCAAGAGCTTGCGGCGAAGAAGTCTGCGTGAGCGACAGGCGATAATATAACTGCTATCTACAGGCGAGGCCGTTAGGCCTCGCCTGTTTGTTAGGGCGGCGCGGAGAACTTTAGCGATGACCGGCTACGGCACTCTGTTCTGGTGCTCTGCGCCCGTTGACCTGCCATGGTGATCTTCAGCGCGACGCCTTCCGATAGAGTTTACTTTTTAGAAACTTCTTTTTGTCCTGAGGGGGTTATAATCGAGATATAGGGACGTGGCAAGGAGGAATGACCGATGTTGAACATTACTGAGAATGTTAATGGCGATGAACTCGTGATATTCCTTGACGGCAGGGTTGATATGGCAACCGCGCCGGAGCTTGAGGCGCGTCTTGAAGATTCGCTTTCGAATATCGCCGTCCTGAAGTTTGATCTTGAAAAGCTCGAGTTCGTCTCGGATGAGGGGCTCAATGTGTTCCTCTATGCGCAGAAGATAATGAGCAGGCAGGGCAGGATGGTCCTTATGAATATGTCCGAAGAGGTCAGGGAGATATTTGACGAAGCCTGTATCTCGGATATCCTGACTATCGTCTGAGGGTGTCGTCGGTCTGCGAGCGGCATGACTGTGTATTCAGCTGATCAGCGTGGCTGTCGTAACTATGCGGCCGGCGAAGACGCGCGACCGGGCGCCGCGCAACTTGGCTGAGCTTACCTCTTCTTTTCGTGAGTCTTATAAAACTCGTTCTTGTCCTTGTACATGAGTTTATCGATGCGGTTCATGAGCTCCGAGACATTTCGTCCGGACGTTGTGAAGACCTCGCCGCCGACTGCGGCTGAGAGCTTGTAGGGCTTTCCCGAGTGTTTGTTATATTTTTCGATGTTCTTGAGGATCTTATTCTTGTAGCGGTCGACGGATTCTTCCTTGAAGTTTCTGAAGATGACTATGAACTCGTCACCCGCAAATCTTATTACTACACCGTCGGTCTGGATCGAGTCGGTGAGGAGATTCGCGAAAGCGATCAGTGCGCGGTCACCCTCTGCGTGTGAGAAGTTGTCGTTGATCTCCTTAAAGCCGTTAAGGTCGAGCATCAGGGCGCCGATCCTCTCCTGGCGGCTGCGCTTTATTTTCTTCTTGATCTCCTCGAGCTCGTATCTGTTATAGACGCCTGTGAGCTTATCGATATAGATGCATTCGTTTTGAAGGCAGATGACAAGTCCGCAGAAAGCGACAGCGAATCCGATGGGCATCAGGGAGACACCGTAGCAGAACGCCTGTGTGACGGTCGCGATAAGGATGGGCATCAGGAACTGCCATACGGGAAAGTAGCGAAGGGAAGGATTCTTGAGCTTTGAGATGAAATAGTACGAGCAGCCGTAGACTATGAGGATCGCGCCGACTGCGATGAAGAGCCAGTAATATTCGTGTCTCTCGTAGACATTGTTCTCAGTGAGCCTGAAGACTACGGGGACGAAGAAGTTTATTGAGAGAAGGACGATCTCTATCAGTGCGACGAGCGCGAAGAATGCCAACTGCAGTTTGGGGAGTTTCTTATCTATATGTCTTACGACCAGCGTGACTATGCCGATACCTACTATGAGGTCAAAGAAAAACAGGTAGGTGTTGCAGATCATGGAGATGTTCCTGATAGTTACGCCCGGGGTGCCGTCACAGATCGAGGCGATGGCGTCGACCGCGCAGTTGATGATGCAGCAGATTATGAGGGCGTAGAGGATGCGGCTTTCGCGCTTTCGGGCGGGAAGTCTCCAGCCTCCGGTTATCAGGATTATAAAAAGGAGCAATGCACCGACGGAATCTGTAATTATCACAGATGTCAAATTGATAGCCGAATCCACGATCTGCCTCCTTATCCCATTTCATTGGTGTAATTATATCAGATAGTAGGAGCTTTACCGAATCAGAGTGCATTTGGGGATATCGGTTTCCTTCTGCTATAATCAAGAATATTGGAGAATTGAAGGGAGCCGATATTTCTATGAAGAAACAGAAGATCATTGCAGCGCTGCTCATCTCGAGTATCGCGACAGGCCTCGCAGGTTGCTCGTCACAGCCCGATGAAACATCGGTAACTACTACTCTTGAAGCTACTACGACGACTACCGCCGAATCGACTACGGAAGAAACCACCGAGGAGACTGAGGCACCGTTACCTACCGCCGCAGACATCGATTACCTTGATGGTTATGAGCAGTTCGAGCTCACGTCCGAAGACCTTGTCGACGGCGCGTGGGCGCAGATAGTTTCCTATACGGAAGAAGGCGAGAATATGTCGCCGCAGCTCTCGTGGGAGCCGGTTGAAGGCGCTACCGTTTATTGTGTTTACATGATCGACTTAAGCTCGTGGAACTGGATGCACTGGAAGTCTAATGACATCTATGAGACCGAGCTTCCCCGCGGATGGGCATCCTCCATGGAATACATGGGACCTTATCCGCCGCCGGGTGGTACACATACATACGATGTCTATGTTGTCGCGATGAGAAATCCCGTGGACAGGATCCAGGGTGTCATGAACAACTATAACGAGATGTTCGAGACATTCATTACGAATCTCGATACGGACGACGAAGGCAATACCGGAAATATCGTAGCTTACGGCAGACTGTCGGGAACATATACGCACAACGGATGATCAGGGCATGAGCAAGGTCGAAAGGATCAAGTGCGGTACAGGTAACTGCTATATCGTTGCCGATGGTAAGAATGCGATACTCGTTGATACGGGTAGCAAAGACAATCTCGGTGACGTTACGGCCGTGTGCGATAAGTATGACTTAAAGCTCATCGTTCTCACGCATACGCATTTTGATCACGCTGAGAATGCTGCCGAGCTGTCACGAAAGTACGGTGTGCCGGTCGCGATCCATAAGGCAGACGACGAGCTCTTTGACGATGCGAACAGGCAGCCTCTGAAGTCATGGGGAGCAGTAGGAGCGGTGATACTCGGATTTTCGAAGTCTAAGCTTCGGACGATCAAGGTGGAACGCCCCTCGAACCTCATATTCGTCAAGGACGGCGACAGCCTACGTGACTACGGGATCGATGCGAAGATAGTTGAGCTTCCGGGTCATACTACGGGCTCCATCGGAGTCGATGTTGAAGAGCGCGATCTCATAGTCGGTGATGCTCTCGATAACTGGATAAAGCCTTCGACGGGACATCTATATTTTGACCTCGAAGCACTCGAGAAGAGCGCCGCTAAGATAAAGAGTCTCGGCGTCAGGACTTTGTACTACGGGCACGGCGATCCGACATGAGATAGAGGATCACGCATCCGAGGATCATGACGATCGATACCGCGATGCCGCCTTCGGAGCCGAATGCTCCGCCGTTTATGAAGTCCTTTCCTTCAACAAGTGTGGTCCTAAAGATCGTAGGCATCTCTTCGTTGCCGCTTACCGAGATACCGTAAAGGTTGCCCTGCGCGAGATTCCAGAATGAATGAAATGCCGAGCATACCCAGATGTTGTCCGTCTTAATGAACATCAGCGCCGCGAATATTCCGAAGAGAAAGAGGTTCAGGAGCGCGAGGGGAGTAACTCCGGGATTTCCGAGGTGCAGCGCCGCGAACACGAGACTACTTACGATAACGCCGAACGTAACCGAATATCTCCTCGAAAGCGACGTCAGGAGGAAGCCTCTGCATGTCACTTCTTCGGCCATACCCTGCAGGATCCAACCGCCCGAAAACGCGAGCATCGTAACAATATCGATACTGCCCGAATGAGTGATCGTGACGGCTTTGCATACGTAGTTTATAAGAAGTGCGAGTGAGAACGAACCGATACCTGCGATCGCTCCGATCAGGTACTGAAGGAGGAAGCCTTTCTTCTTAAATCCGAGTGTTGCGGGCTTTCGCATCTCGTTGATCCTGGCATAGATAAGAAATGCCACGATGATAAATCCTTCTCCCCAAAGTGACCCTAAGACGAAAGCCGTATTCTCGGTATTGAGGTCACTTAAAGTGATGATGACATTTTCGCCTGAGAGGGCAGCATCTGCGATGAGCAGTCCGAGTGCGGGGATCACGGAAGCCACGGTAGCTCCCATGAGGACGATAAAGCCGATCACAAGAGTGAGAGCCCAGTTGATGCCCGGCTTCTTTCCTTCAGTGGTTCTCTTGAGTGCGATCTGACGTGTTCCTTCGATCGCCTGATTAGTTCCGAAAATCTCTTTCATATCCATTACTCCTTTGTGTGTTCGAGGATGTCCCCGGGCTGGCAGTCGAGCACGTCGCATATCGCATCGAGTGTCTCGAACCTGATGCCCTTCATCTTTCCGGTCTTAAGATTTGAGAGGTTAACATTAGTCATGCCGACCTTCTCTGCAAGTTCGTTGAGCGACATCTTTCGATCGGCCATCATGCGGTCAAGTCTAATGATTATTGCCATATCCTTATCGCTCCTTATGCTATGAGATCGTTATCTTCCTGAAGCTCGTTGCCGTAAACGAAGATCTCGGAGATGATGCCTACGATGACGCCCGCGAGCGGAATGAGGATATCTATGTCCCCGAAGTTCAGGTCGAATGTGTTACCCTTGGTGACCTCTACAAAGCCTTCAGCGAAAGGCGGGAGCAGGCCGCCGACCATGATGACCACCGCGATGACTTTCATGAGATTTATGATCTTCGTGTCGAATGGCTTTCCCGTGATCGCGATCCTCTTAAGTATCAGCGACAGAAGGAAGAGTGCGACTGCGCCGAAGATCGCGTGGATCGATCTTCTAAGTGCCATCGTATCGCCCGTCCTTATGAACTGAATGAGCTGAATGAGTCCTATCAGAAACTCAACTATCACGAATACGATATTGATATATCTGTCCGTCTTAAGTCTCTTATTAAGTGCCAGTGATCTGTTATCCATATCCCTTTACCTCCATGTGAGTTATCTTGGTTTTCCTGTCCGTAGATTAGCATCGCGATTAAAGTGTGTCAATAGAAATTTAAAGCAAGAGTTTAAATTGTGTTAGTGGGACTATAAATCTTCGGGGCGCATAATCAGGGATTTGCAAAAATGAAAATGATTATCAAATTCATATTGACAGTTCGACTCTATTCTGATTAAAATGAGAACGATTCTCAAATTCGGAGGCGATATCAATGAAGATACAGAAAAGAAAACCGGTTACAATGATCACGGGATACCTGGGCTCGGGAAAGACTACGGTCCTTAATGAACTGCTCAAGAGCCAGACGGGAGAAAGGCTCGCGATCATCGTAAATGATCTTGGAAGTATCAACATCGACGCATCGCTCACTAAAAAAAACAGTGTTTACGAAGCAGAGACGAAGATGATCGAGATGACGAACGGATGCATATGCTGCACATTGCAGGAAGCATTCATGGAGCAGATCGAGAGGCTCTCTGAAGACGATAACGTAGACAGCATAATCGTCGAAGCATCGGGCGTAAGTAACCCCGCGGCGATCGCATACGGATTTCTTAATTACCAAAAGCAAAGAGGCGACAGCGGCGTATACCTTGATTCGATCGTGACCGTTGCAGATGCCGACAGACTATATAACGAATTCATCGAAGACATCAAGGGTACAGACGGAGAAAGATCCGAAGATCCCGATATCTTAAATCTCGTCATGGATCAGATCGAGTTCTGTAATATCGTGCTCCTGAGTAAATGCGATCTTTTAACTAGGGAGCAGATCGATGAGCTCAAGGATGTCATAAGGACGTTCCAAAATGAAGCTCAGATCTATGAGACAACATACGGAAATATCGATCCGAAGCTCATCTTCAGCGGCGAGAAATTTGATTACGATAAAGTGCACAGTTCATCGGCTCTTCAAAGGGCACTCGACCGTGAGGAACAGATGGAGGAACTCTACGAGGACGACTACGGCATCACGTCTTTTGCTTTCGTGGATCCGAGGCCTTTTGATTACGATAAGTTCATCGATCTCGTAAGCTACCGTTTCCCTGAGCAGCTCATACGAGGTAAGGGATATATGTGGTTCAAGACTGACGATGTTCATGTTCATCTCTTCGAGCAGGCAGGGCGAAATTCCTCCGTCACCGAAGTATCGAACTGGGTCGCATCAATGCCGCCTGAGGAGCAGGAGAAGGTCTTTGAGGAGTTCCCGGATCTCAAGGCCGAGTGGCACGAGAAATACGGCGACAGATTAAATCAGCTCGTGTTCATCGGCAAGGATTACGATAAGGATGCTTTCGTGAAAGATCTGAAAGCGTGCCTCGCTGAGTGATGATACCCGTATATATCTTTACGGGATTTCTCGACAGCGGCAAGACGACTAACGTCAGAGACCTTGTGCGCAGCATGCAGGAAGCAGACTTTCTGAGGACGCTTCTCATAGTATGCGAGCAGGGCGAAGAAGAATATGATGCGGACGGGCTGTCAAAGATCGGGGTTACTCTCAGATATATAGATGATGAGCTATCTTTTAATGATGATGTGATCACGGATCTTCTGCTCGAAGTAAGACCCGAGAGGATCATAGTTGAATATAACGGGATGTGGAATGTCTCGCGCCCGAAAGTGATCTGGGATCCCGAGCAGATACTCGAGATCATGATGATCGACGCGTCGACTTTCGAGAATTACCTCGGAAATCTCAAGGCAGTGATCGCGGACCGGATAAGGTCAGCGGATCTTATAATCTTCGGTCGATGCGATGAAGTAGCGGATTCGCTTTCGATGTATCGAAGATGCTGCCGCGCGCTGAACCGAAATGCCCATATAGTTTTCAGGAACGATGACGGAGAGATATCTTTCGATCCCGCCGACTACCTGCCGTTTGACCTCGATGCGGAGAAGATAGAACTCGATGACGATAACTTTGCGGCTTTTTATATCGATGCAATGGAGAATCCTGAACGCTATGTCGGAAAGACAGTCAGCTACAGCGGCATGATCCTTAATTCGCGAAAGAACGGCGACCACTCATTTATTGCGGGTCGGATCGCGATGACATGCTGCTCAGAAGATCTGACAGTATTCGGGTTTATCTGTGACGCGGAAGGTGAACACGAGTTTGCGAGCGAGGAGTGGGTCGATATATGTTGTGTGATGCAGAAGGAGTATTCGGAAAAGTTCGAGTTGTGGCATCCGGTATGCAAAGTGAGTTCGATAGTCCCGAGTAAAGAGCCGGGCAAAAGGATCATCCGTGTGACTTGAGTTTTGCCTTCGTATGTACCATACTGATTGGGTAATAAGGAGTATGGGTAAAATGGAAATAAGACGATACGAAGACAGTGATCTCGAACTGATAAAGAAGTGGAGCACGGACGAGAAGACGCACCTGATGTGGTGCGCCGGTCGTACCGATTATCCGATAACGAAAGAGAGCTTCGATGCGCTCCTTGATGACATTTCAAAAAGGTGCGGCGACGTTCCTTATGTGGCACTGGATGACTCGGGGGTCCCGATCGGATTTTACTGCTATTCCTATAACGGTGATACTCATGAAGGTATGCTCAAGTTCGTGATCGTAGATCCCGCGCGTCGCGGGTGCGGATTGGGACGCAGAATGATCGGCGCCGCAGTCGAAAAGGCATTCTCGTCTCCCGAAGTACAGGCAGTTCATCTCATGGTATTCACCGAGAATCCCCGTGCACGAAAGTGTTATGAGGGTGTCGGATTTAAAGAGCGCCACACGACCCCCGATGCATTTAAGTGCAAGTTCGGATCATGGGGCAGATGCAATATGGTGATCGAGCGTGAGCAGATTGGCCGTGGGGTGAGCGGACATGAGCAGTAAGGTCCCGGGCGAAGTCTACGCACTGTCAGTCGAGCAGGGCTATCAAAGCGGCGAGATCTATAGGATCGGCGGGTGCCTTGTTGTGCATCACTACTGCGGATTTGTATTTCTGCGCGGCGATGTTAGTGGGCGCGATCTTAATGAGCTTTACGAGCGCGTTCAAAGCAGCCGGCGCGCCATCCTGTTTTCATCCGATAAGGAGATCTCAGACTTCTGTCGCTCTATTGAGAATGTGAATTGCGGAAGGCGCATATTCTTTGAGTATCGTGCAGGTGAGATCGCTCTGCCTGCGCTTCCGGAAGGCGCTGTGGTGCGATCGATCGATGCTGTTGATCTCGAACGTATCAAAGGCCATATCACTCCCGATTTCTCGTGGGAAGATCGCGCGTCATTCCTTAGTAAAGGTATAGGGTACTGCATCGCTTTCGGAGACGATATCGCCGCTTGGGCATTCTCGGCGGGCATCAGCGACAGCGAGATCGATATCGGCGTTGAGACGGCTGAAGAATATCGCGGCCGGGGGCTTTCGCCGATCGTCGCAAGTTATATGGTCGATCACATCTTGCGACTTGGGAAGACTCCCGTCTGGGCCTGCGACGCCGCCAATATCGCATCAAAGAAAGTCGCGCTCAAGGTCGGCTTTGAGATAGTCGGCGAGTGCGATAGGTTCGTGCTCAAGGGATGAGTGCGTGGGGCGGTGCGACGGCGCCCCGGTTTGTTTCGCCTCGGGTGGTCGTTTGGTGTTAGGAACGCGAGTTCCCGGAAGTTGGGTTTTCTATAATTCTGAGAACTTTTTAAGGTTTGAAAGTTCCCGGAAACCAAAATATTTAAGTTATGGGAACCTTTTAGCGGGATTGTGTTCCCGGAAGCTAAAATAATCCGACTTCTGTCCGCTTTTAAGCCGATTTTCGTTCCCGGAAATAGCATTTTTTGAGATTCCGGGAACCGCGCCTCCCAAAAAGGTGGAAATAATCCGTAAAATGGCAACTTCCGGGAACCGACACTGCTGTTCAGCGAAGATCCGTTTCCGCTCGCGCTCCTTGCAGGTGCCCGCCACTACCACGAACCCTGCCAAAACCGGGCGCCTGTGGTAGTGTAAATGGTAATGGAGGACCTCACTACCACGAACACGGCCAAAAGCACTTGAAAGTGGTAGTGTAAATGGTAGTGGGGGCAACGGTGAAGTCCACGCCGCTCGAAAGTGCCCACCACCGCCGCACACTCTGCGAGAATTAAATTTCCCCGCGCCCCCGCCGGTGTGTGAAGCGGAAAACGCGGGAACTTGATATATAATCAATGCCAGATAAAGGACATAAGAGGTGACACATGATCGAAGATCAGATCGAACGCATTACATATTACGAAGGATTGCTCACGAAAGCGACCGGCATGCTCGACGATAAGAGCGCAGACATAAAGCAACTTTCCAAAGCTATAGAAGAGCTCGAAAGCTACTACACGAGCGACTTGTGGAAGAAGGACTTCGCCGCCGACGAAGAGGGAAAGCTTCCGGCAGACCTTAAAAGAGGAGTGCTCTCCGAGGATGGCATAAGTAATGTGCTCGACAGGTTCAAGGAACTGTCGGCAGGCGCGAAAGCTACTGAAAGCACCAAGGCGCCCAAGAGCGCCCGAAAGCCCTTAGCCGTCTTTTACGGAGTCACGCTGGCACTGAGCTTTTTGGTCGAACTCTACTGTGTCATGACGCAGAATGAGAACATAATATTATTCCTTATGTGGATACCGGGTATCGTCGGTATCATATGCGCGAAGATCTTCTATCCGAAGCAGAAGACGCTCGGATTCTTCGTTAAGTTCAAGTTCAGATATGTTATCTACGGAATACTGATCCCTGTCGTGTATCTTGTAGTTTCTTATCTTATCGGATGGGGAATTACGAAGGACCCCACGATAGGACTTATCGAGCTGTCGTCTACGATCAACGGCGGCACCGAAAGCCTTCAGGCGGCGATCATCACGCTCGCTATTTATTTTGGTATCGGGATCCCGATCAGCGCCATTACCGCAACGGGTGAGGAGCTCGGCTGGAGGGGCTTTGCATATCCTCTCTTAGAGCAGGAGTTCGGTCCCGTGAAGGCAGTTCTTATAAACAGCGGCGTGTGGGCACTGTGGCATCTGCCCTTGATCATCGGAGGCGTCTATCAGGCTGAAGTAAATGTCGTATACGGCATCTTCGCATTCATCTTCTGTATACTGGTGATCTCGGTATTCTTCTGCTGGTCGAGGAGTGTCTCGGGCAGCGTCATCCCCGCGATCCTTCTGCACTCTGTACATAACCTCGTTGATCAGTCATACCTCCAGCCGCTGTCGACTAAGGAGAACCTTCCTTACTTTGCAGGTGAGCAGGGCTTTGTCACGATACTTATCGGTACGCTCATGGCATACGTCGTTATAATCTCGTGGAAGAAAAGTCGCGCGAAGATCAAAGCGCGCGGATGAACGCAACGCGTTGACGTGTTAAGATGTGACAAGAATCAAATGATCGGAGTTTAAGTAGTGATGGAAGACGAGTTATCGAGGATCAGGCTTCTTTACGGTAAGGACGTAATGGAAAAGCTGGCGGCATCCAGGGTCGCCGTATTCGGTGTCGGAGGCGTCGGCGGTTATGTCGTAGAGGCTCTGGCAAGGTCAGGCATCGGCGCCCTCGATCTTATTGATGATGACAAGGTCTGCCTTTCTAATATCAATCGTCAGATAATCGCGACTCATGCTTCGGTCGGTCAATATAAGGTCGATGTCGCAGCCGCTCGCGTAGAGGATATCTCGCCCGATTGCGAGGTCAGGACCTACAGGACTTTTTATCTTCCCGAGACTGCCGATCAGTTCGATTTCCGTCAATATGATTATGTCGTTGATGCGATCGATACGGTAACGGGAAAGCTCACGATAGTCGAA
Organism: Ruminococcaceae bacterium KH2T8; assembly: GCA_900111435.1. NCBI lineage: Bacteria > Bacillati > Bacillota > Clostridia > Eubacteriales > Oscillospiraceae > Ruminococcaceae bacterium KH2T8. Next base: position 268,727 of record FOIY01000003.1, on the reverse strand, counting down.
AATGCGAAGCAGGCGGGAGTGCCCGTCATATCCTCGATGGGCGCTGGCAATAAGCTCGATGCGTCCGCTTTCGAGGTTGCTGATATCTATAAGACATCTATCTGTCCTCTGGCGAAAGTAATGCGCCGCGAATGCAAGAAGAGGGGGATCGATTCATTGAAGGTCGTCTATTCGAAGGAACCGCCGCTTACACCGATTGCGGATCTGTCGGCAGACGACGCTCCCGATAAGACGGAAGTAAAGGAAGGCGAGAGGACTCATTCGAGGAGACGTTCGACTCCCGGATCGACTGCTTTCGTGCCGTCGGTCGTGGGACTTATTATCGCGGGCGAGATCATAAACGATATCGCAAAGAGCGCGGGCTGGGTCCGTCCCGAATAACATCTTGTTACAAAAATGCCATAAAGCCTGTCTCGAAGACTGATAAGATAAATATATAGGGAAGGTTATCGGGATAGGAGGCATAGATGATCAAAAAGAGGTTGCCTGCAATCCTTTGTGTTGCGTGTTTAATCGTGCCGCAGGTGATGGTCACAGGCTGTTCAAAGAACAAGAAGAACGAGAAAGAGATCTACTCGGCAGACACTCCGTGGTATACGGTGACTGAATGTAATGCGCTGGCGTCGCTCGAAAGCATTCCCGAGGGCGCTACCACATATAACGGCTACATCGGAAGGACCGATGATTCGTATATCTTCCTGGAAGAAGTAGATGAGATGATCCCCGAGGAAGAGGCATTCGACCCCGCGGCCCGAATAGAGTACTCGACCAATTCCCTGGTGTTTATCGACGGCACGGGCGAAGTAACAAAGAGGATCAATCTTCAATCTCTCGTAGCGGATTCCGGGATCCTTGATCCGAATGTTCCCGAGTACTATTTCGGAAGCGAGATGAGCTATGTTGATGACAGCGGGATCGTCCTGGACTTCATTTACTACAACGGAGACTTTATCTATAACAGGCTGATCATTGATCCTGAGACAGATCAGATAGTCGAGATGAAGGAAAGGGAGAGGCTGGACGGATATATCACTTACCCCGTGAAGATCGGAAGCTTCGGCGTGATGGAATATTGTGTCGACTACGAAAGTAATCTCTGCACTTTATCGATCAACGTCTATGACACCGAAGGTAATTCGCATGTTACGGATCTTAATACCGTACTCCCGGGAGTCGAGGCATATGAGATGTATGAACCTATCGTTATCGATGAATATCACTCGATAGCAAAGCTCAAGACGGTAGGCCAGTCGGACCCCAGGTGGATAGAGATCAACAGAGAAAACGGCAGCATCAGTGAGTATACCGGAGATCTGTCTTTTCTTGACGGAATAGACATGAACAATATCTCATATTCGGAAGAATTCGGAACTATCTGCCTTGATATCGACGGTATAAAGAAGATCGATGTTGAGGCAGGTACGATAGAGGAGATATTCTCTTTTGACTGGTGCAACATAAACAGAAGTGTCATCAAGGAAGTTGAGCTTATCGATATGACCGAAGATCAGCTCTACCTCTATGTAACAAGGATGTATACTTCAGGCTACAGATCCTTCTACGATAACGATATCCTGCGTCTCGATAAGTGCGAAAGTAATCCCAACGTCGGAAAGACTATCCTCGATGTTGCTTATCTCGGCGAGATCTCAGATCATCTCGCGCAGTCGATCTGCGATTTTAATGAGACAAATCCCGATTACTATATCCGCTACAGAGGCTATTATGATCTGACGGACTATAGTGATTATTCTAATATCGGTCAGGCCGCAAGACTTGAAGACATGGATATGGAAATCGCGGGATACTTAGGCGGAGATGGCTATGATCCTTCGCTAAATGAGTTCGTATTCGATGCCGAGAGCAACATGAGTAATGAGCTCATAATGGATATGCTTTCGGGCGAAGGTCCCGACATCATACTGGGCGGTATGACGTATACACAGCTCGGCCGCGATGATTATCTCATAGATATGAGTCAATATTATACGGATTCGCAGCTTCCGTGCTTTGACAACATCATCGATGCATGCAGGACTGACGGCAAGCTCTATCAGATGCCGCTGACGTTCACCCTGTCCGGTATCGTTGCAAGTAACGACTGCCTTGCGGATGGACAGTGCGGATTTACTTTCGATCAGTATGCGACATATGTCGATCAGACTTGTAACGGTCATGATCCGATGATCATGAACAGGCTCGACTTCCTGACGGCGGTCATCATGTCGCAAAGAGACGTGATCATCACGGGCGATGAAGTGAACTTCGATAATGAGGAGTTCAGGGAAGCGGCGCAGTATGCCAATGACCATGTATTCGATATCGTTGATCCCGAAGCGGTCTATGAGGAGCACGGCGATGACAAGAGGGATATTTTGAGCCTTTATACGACGCTTCTCTGGAGTGACTTCTATACTGATTATAGTTACGTAGGAATACCTTCGGCGAACGGCAGGGGGCCTGTCGCAAATATCGAAGACTCGGTAGCGATCACGGCTCAGAGCGCTTCGCCGGACGGCTGCTGGGAGTTCGTTGAGTTCCTCCTTTCGCCTTCGCAGCAGGTGAACCTCGCGGATAATTCCATGACCGTCAATACGGATGCTTTCGTTACTGCATCCGAGGCTGACCTCGAGGAATATCGTGAGTACTATGATTTCTGGGATGAGTCGGAGCGTGCCATGATGAGGTTCACCGAGCCCGATGCGCGCTACATAGATGATCTTCGCGATATCGTTATGAGCGCAGATCGCATCAATTCGACGGATACGACTATAATGATAATAATGCGAGAAGAGGTTCAAGCGTACTTCGCGGGAGACAAGACGCTCGATGAGGTCATCGAAGTCATAAACAGCAGGGCAAGACTTTATCTCGATGAGCGAAATTGACCTGCCGGCCGCATTTAACATTGTTACAAATATAAGGAGCAGAGGCGATGGCAGAGATCTGGGATCTTTACGACAAAGACGGCAATAAGACCGATAAGACATGGGAGAGAACGCACGGGAACTACCTGAATATACCCGAAGGGTACTACCATCTGGTGTGCGATATTCTCATAAGAAACAGTGACGGATCCTATCTTCTGACCAGGAGGCACCCGGGGAAGGATGTCTATCCCGGGTTCTGGGAAGCGAGCTGCGGAGGCTCGGCTGTATCAGGTGAGGTCTCCGAAGAATGTGCCCGCCGTGAGATGTTCGAGGAGACCGGTATCAGGGGAGAGGACCTGCAGTTTATCAATAAGACGATCAGGGATCACAGCCACAGCATCATATATTCCTATATAGCGGATGTGGATGTTCCTGCCGATTCGGTAGTCCTTCAGGAAGGCGAGACCACGGATTATAAATGGGTCGACGCCAAAGGCCTGATAGATTATTCGGAGTCGGAGACTGCGATAAAGACGCACGTCGACAGGTACAGGGCATTCTTCGATAAGCTCAAGGACGAGATAAACGGATAAACTAATAAAAAGACCGCCGGGGTTATGTCCTGGCGGCTTTTCTGTCTTTCTTGATATTATACATCTTATCGTCTGCCATCTGGATGATATCCATGATCTTCAGGTCCTCCGCCGCAGGCGCTATGATCGTTCCGATGCTTGCCGCGATGGAATAGGGCTTGCTGACGTCGGCATTGATCTCCCCGAGCTTATTGTTGAGCCTCTCTTCGAAAGACATCAAAGCATGGCGGTCTTCTCTTCCGAAAGCAACAAACTCGTCGCCGCCGAATCTTGCACAGACCATATCATCGGAGCAGCAGTCGCTTATCGCTTCGGCTGTCTTTACGATGGCAAAGTCGCCTTCCTTATGGCCGTAGTTGTCGTTTATGAGCTTAAGACCGTCGAGGTCAATGAAGCTGACGACGATATCTGATCCTTCCTCGATACATTCCTTATAGATCTTATCCGCATTCATGATAAAGCCGTTGCGGTTATAGATCTTACACAGAGGATCGAGAACGTTGAGCTTTGATACGTGCTCTACGGCATTACTGATGCTCATGGTCATCGTGTGACACAGGACACTGTAGATCGGGAAGTCGCTGTTCGTCATGATGATATATCCGAGGCATCTGTCGTCAAAATGAATAGGGAGGAAGTAATTGACGTTGCCTCCAGTGGTGAGCTCCTCGGGCATCAGGTTACATGTCGGGAAGTTCGCGACGGATCTGCTTTCGCCGTTGTCCCAGATAAGGGGAGCGGTCATGAACTCCGAATAGAATGTATCTTCCTCGAGCGCCAGAGTGTGGTAAGCCTTTTCCCAGTTGCTTACGAGGCAGAGAGTAAACTTCTCGCAGTCTAAGGTGTTGAGCATCTGCTTAAGTATCTCTACGCACTCTTCGATCGACGAAGCGGTCGCAAGTCCCGCGATCAGGCGGTTCAGCATATGAACGCTCGTATATGTCTGCTCGAGACGCTGATATGTATAGCGCTTAAAGTCTATGATGTCTTCGTTGTCTTCGGGTGTACAGCCGCAGCTTCCCGAGAATACCGGGAATGCATCTGTCAGAGTGTGGTGAGGCCTTTCCTTGCCGTTCATGAGGTCGAGGAGGATCTCACATGCTTCGGCTCCCGAATGGTAAAGAGGTCTTCTGACCGTTGTAAGTGCGGGAGAAGAATTTCGTGCATTAAATGTATAGTCGAATCCGGTGACGATAACGTCCTGAGGGACCTTGTAGCCCATTCTCTGAAGCTTTGTCATGAGCGTTAAAGCCATCGAGTCGTTGGCGCAGACAAAGGCATCGGGGAGGGGAAGACCTGACTTTACAAAGTCTTCGATCGCTCTGATACCGTCGTAGCTCTTAAAGCCCGCATAGAATATCCTTCGCTCGTCAGGCTCGATGCCGTTCTCGGTAAGAGCATCCTTAAATGCCATGAATCTGTCGTAGGCTTCGGGATTGCTCAAGGGACCCGAGACGAAGTTCAGTGTCCTGCAGTCGTGCTCATGGATCAGATGCTCGACGAGCTTTTTCATGACCGAGTAGTTATCGATACTTATGTCGTAGAATTCCTCATGTTCCTTGCACTCGAAGATCACGGTCGGGATGTGTGCCGCCTTGACGCGTGCGATGACCGAGTCACGAAGCTCCGGATTAGCGAAAGTATTCGTTATGAGGATAGCGCCGTCGAATTCGGCGAAGTCCGGAAGGTTATAGATCGAGAGCTCACCGACGTCGAGCTTGTCTGCTCTCAATATATTGCCGTACGCAGCAAAATAAGAGATATTGACGTTGTTCTTTTTAGCTACGTCATTAATACCTCTGATGATGTGGTACGGGTATTCTTCATCCATACCGGATACGACTGCCGCTATGTTTCTTATCACCGATCCGTAACTTCCTTTATCAATAATACTTAAATTTTATCACGTTACGGGATTTGCATGTTTAAACATATTGTTAAAGACCCGCCCCTCATCCCTTGGTAAAGGAGAGGTGCGGGCCTTGTAGTTACTTTGCTTTGGTGGGGCAACCCCCTGATATTACTTCTGTACTCTGAAAGAAACGGTAGGTGTCGATCCGACGGCGTCGCTGTCGCTTTCGATCACGAGTTGGTAACCGCCTTCGTGAAGCTCTACGGTCGAGGTATATGTCTTGATGAGACCGTCGCCCATGTCGCTCTCGCAGGCGATATTGCCTTCGCTGTCTACGATCATCGCGTGATAGAAGCCGTCTGCATTTGCCATTGAGACAGAGATCGTATAGCTGTTATCTTCCTCGATAGAGAAGTAGGTGCTCTCTACGTGGTCGGCCTCGGTAACGTCATAGCTGAACGACAAATTTGTTACCGTGCTATTATTCGTGCTCACGGCAAGTATACATATACCGGACAGGAACATGACACCTGAGAGGATACCTGCGTAGATGTACTTGGTTGCCTTGTGGCTCTTGGGGTCGAGGAGCATCTTTGCCGTGATGAAGAGTACCGGTGCCGCGCAGCCCAGAATCAGGAAAGCACCGATCGACATTAGCGTCGTGCTTGTTGAAGCTGAAGAATCCGCAGCTGCGGTAAGGTCTGTCGACTTGCTCATGACGTATGCGAGAGTCGCGGAGAATCCGTTGAGCATAAAGTGCATCATCATGGAAAGAAGGATGTTGTTCTTTTTTATGACTACATATGTGAGGACCATTCCGAGTACGAAAGTGAAGGGACCTCTGAGGATCGAGAGGTGATTGATCGAGAAGAAGAGTCCTACGACCACCATTGCGATCCATTCCTTCTTGATGCCTCTGAAAGACGAGAGGATAGCGCCTCTGTAGATCGTCTCTTCGCAGATAGCGGGCAGGAGAGCTACTACGAACAGCGTTGAGAGGTAGTTCATATTGCCGTAGAGCATGTCCGATATCTCAGCCGCCTCAGATGCGCAGGGCGGGTAGATGAGCGGCATTACGAGAGCTGATATGATCGATACCATGTATGTGCTTATGAGAAGGAGCACGCATCCGAAGAAGTCTCTTAATGTGATCTTCTTCATGGGAAGCACTTCGCTGATCTTGACTCTTGTTATAAGGCAATAGAAGATGCCGATCCCCGCTACGATCAATTCTGTTGCGATGAGTCCCGGAATGCCGTACTTCATCTGCAAAGGTGCGCATATTAAGATGAATACTGCCATTACTACGGCGAAGAGGACTACACCCATCCAAGGCTTGATCCTGTCCTGATGAGTTATCTTTTCCATATTTATCTCCCTTTATCCTTTTATTCGTGGATCTCGCGTTCTGCCTTGAGATCCTTTATCTTCTTTTTCCTGGTGTGAATGCTCTTGAAGCAGAGTATTGCTATGACAAGATTGATCACGCTCAATAAGTTTATGAAGTTTCCGACGTTGTGGATCATGCTCATTATGAAGATGAACATATTAAGAACCCAGGCGAAGACATTGAGCCATGCCACTAAATTGAGGTAATCGCACATGGTCTTCTCGTATTCGATCTTCGAGTCTATATCCGAATACAATTCGAGATTCTCTTCGCTCTTTTCGTATCGAAGGTATACCACCGTGTAATTCGGGAAGGACACATGACCTACGTTGTCGATTCCGAGTTCCTCCATGAACTTCAGAAAGTTCCTGACACTGTCGGAATTAGAAGCACCCTTGCGGAATACGACCTTGTATCCGTATCGATCAGGCTCGATATCTTCGAAGTCAAAAGTGATCCTTCCGACACTGATGAGACCATAGCCGTGAGATGCCATCTCGTTGATCCATGCTTCTTCCTTTTGAAGCTGCCAGATCCAGAAGAGTTTATGAAATCTTGTGCGCATCTTATTTTCCCTCCAGGATCTTTCTGCCGTTTTCCGCAAGTTCGAAGAGCCTGTCGATCTCCTCTGCGAGTATCGTCTTGCCGGCTTTGGTGATCACATATTCCTTCTTTCTGCTCTCGGGATTCTCCGGGAGCTGATCTATCCATCCCTTATCTACCAGTGAGTTGAGGGCGCCGTAGAGTGTACCGGGGGCGAGCTTTACTCTGCCTTTGGAAAGTTCGCCAACATTCTGGATTATTCCGTATCCGTGAAGCGGCTTCATGAGTGAGAGGAGGATATAAAATACCGCCTCGGTAAGTGCTTGCTGTGGCATCAGTTGTCCTCCTTTGTTGCTCTTCTGGTATAGATGTTATAGATCGAAAGCGACAGGCCCGTTACGTTGATGAGAAGAAGTCCCATTGCAAGGCTGCCGTTAAACATAAGTACTGCTCCTGCGATCGCTGCCATGAGAGCGCCTGTTGTGATGATTCCCATTACTGCCTTCTTTGCTGTTGTTGTCTTTGTCATTGTCTTGTCCTCCGTTATTCCGTTTTGTGTATTTAGGATTTGTATCGTCTGTCGTTATATCGGCTCCCGATATATCGTAACCTGAGTATATCGGCTCCCGATATAGTTGTCAATACCTTTCAGAAAAAATCTTTCGAAGAGCAACTTTTGAGCTTACAGTACGTCTTTAGTAATATAGAAAAAGCAGTATGAGGCAGGGGGCTTTCAGATGGTTTTGTATATCTTATTGGCGATCGCATGTCTGGCGTGCGCGGTAACATTGATCCGCGGCGGTAATCCGGGGTTTACGTCTTTTTACGACGAGATCATGTGCCGTGCTCCGTTTGCGAATATTTCTCGCGGAACAGGGCTCTCGGCAACATCCGTAAGAAGCTTCTGGCAGGCTGTCGATCTCTGGCTGGCAATGGCGCTGATCCTGGCGGCTGTACTCATATTTATGGGTGTTTATCTCGACAGGAGCGAGAAGGCGAGAAGACAGGTTACCCTGACACCCGTATTCCTTTTCGTCGCGGCTTCTATGGGACTTTATTATCTTACCTGTATCAAGTTCGCAAGATATGACCTGAAGCTCAGCCATACTCATGTTGAGTTATTTGCGATCGCGGCACTGGCTTTCGTATCGGAGATCGTAAGCCTGATCAGGAGCAGGAAGAACGGCGATAAGAAAGAGACTAAGAGCATGCGAAAGAATGAGATAAAGTTTGTGCCCGTGTTTGTTGCTCTTTTCGCGGTTACGTTCCCGTCGTGGCTCGATGCTTACGACATCTGTAAGAGCTACAGTGTCAATTACGGCATTTATGGTCAGACGGATCACACGATGAGATCCGATATCCTGGATGATCTTCTCGGTAATTACATCAACCGCTCCGTTGATACGGAAGACGGTCTTTATTTTCTTTCACGTGGGGATAAGGGTTACGGCTATACACAGGTCAAAAAGCTGAGCGCGGACGGTGAGCTCACGACTGTATACGAAGGCGAATATGAGTTCCAGACGATCAGTGCCGAGGGCGGCGATCTGTATCTCAGCAGCAGATACTTTATCCTGAAGCTCGATCCTGAGACTTCTTCTTGTGAAGAGATCGTTGAGCCTCAAGAAGGATATAGATTCATGGACTTATGCACGGCGGACGGAAATCTCTATTATCTCGAGTGCCGTGATGACAGCCGCACACGTTATGAGGCGACGACAGACAGACTTTATGGCGGTGCTTCGGGAAATGCCTCCGAGACAAGGCGCGGTTCGTTTATACTGGTATCTTCGATCGAAGGCGGAGCGCTTTCCGAGCCCGAACTTTATATCGGCGATATAGATTACGGAACGGTGCCGTCAGACCTGTCGGCTGATGAGATCTTCCCGAACGTACTGGATACTTTCGTAGGATGTGACGGTATCGATCAATATGCATACGGATCTTATTCCGATCAGATGGTCGACACCAGAGGCGGAATTACTCTTTACGGCGGTCATATCTACTACACCGAGTATACGGATACAGGTGTCGATATCGTAAAAAGTGATCTCGACGGATCAAATGCCGAGGTCATCGATTCGTATACTTTCGAGCCGGGCGTCGTCGGAGGAGAAGAATGGGACGGCTCTGAAATGGGAGTTCGTTATGCGCTCGTATCCGATATCAGGATAATGATCGGCCAGGGGAAGATCCTCTTGGTATGGCAGGACAGGTACGATTACGATCTTGTGGAAGAGGAGCCGTGGATGCACTCAAATGGGTATGATCTTTTGTATGTGACGGATCTCCCTTAACTGAAAATAAAAAGTCCGAACCTCGCTTTTGGGGTTCGGACTTTTGCTTTAGGAGACTATAAGTTACAGGGGAGCGACTTATACTCTTTTAAATATCAGTGTTGCATTGTGGCCGCCAAAGCCCAGGGAGTTGCTCATGGCAACGTCGACCTGTCTGTGCTTTCCTTCGCCGAAAGTGTAATCGAGGTCGAGTTCCTCTTCGGGCTCCTTGGAGTTCCTCGTGGCATGCACATAGTTTTCCTGGATCGACTTAACGCATACGATAGCCTCGATCGCACCGGCGCCGCCTAAGAGGTGACCCGTCATGGACTTAGTCGAATTGATCGATACCTTCTTTGCAGCATCTCCGAATGCGAACTTGATCGCGCGCGTCTCGTAAAGATCATTAAGGTGAGTAGATGTGCCGTGTGCATTAATATAATCGATATCGTCGGGAGTAAGACCCGCACCCTCGATCGCGAGCTTCATGGCTGTACCTGCGCCGCTTCCGTCAGGGGCAGGGGATGTGATGTGGTAAGCATCGTTAGTTACGCCGTAGCCGACTACTTCCGCGAGGATGTTTGCGCCGCGCTTTACGGCATGCTCGTATTCCTCGAGGATGACTACGCCTGCGCCTTCTCCGAGTACGAATCCGTCGCGATCCTTATCGAAAGGACGTGATGCCGTATCGGGATCGGGATTTGAAGTAAGAGCCGTAAGTGCCGCAAATCCGAATACGCCCGAAGGTGTGATTGCAGCCTCCGTACCGCCTGCGACCATAACGTCAGCTTCGCCTAATCTTATCGTGTTATATGCTTCGCCGATGCAGTGTGTACCGGTAGCGCATGCGGTCGAGATATCCATGTTCTTTCCCTTGAGCCCGAACTGGATCGAGATGTTTGCCGAAGCCATGTTCGTGATGACTGTCGGGATATACATCGGGTCGACCTTCTTGTCCGTGAAGAACTTCGGGATCTCCTGTTCGTGCTTTTGCATGGCGCCGATGCCGCATCCTACGATGACTCCGATCCTGTAGGGGTCTTCGCTTTCGAGATCAAGAGCCGACTGATCCATCGCTTCTCTTGTTGCGGCTACTGCATACTGAGAGAAGAGTCCCATCCTCTTTGCGGACTTAAAGTCCATATATTCCTTGGGGTCGAAATCCCTGACTTCGCCTGCGAGCTTTACCTTGAAATTCGAAACGTCTACTTTCGTGATGGGACCGATTCCGTTCCTGCATTCCTTAAGGCCTGTCCAAAAAGTCTCAACATCATTTCCGAGCGGTGTGATGGCACCCATACCCGTTATAACTACTCTGCGAGTTTCCATAATATATCTCCTCGATCATTGTCCTACATAGTGTAGTTAAACGATCACGGAAGTTGTACTGTCAAGTTTGCGCGGTTGTGTGAATTTGAGAAGTTTCTGATAATTGCTCAAATTAGGACAAATTCTTCATTTTGTCCTAAAAATCTGTGGTATCATGTGCATAGTCGGTTTGGAGGTTTATTGGGATGGCTTTGCTCACTAAAGGTGCGATCATGACGGCGTTCGAGGAAATGCTGTCCGAGATGACGTTCGATAAGATCACGGTTTCTGCGCTCGTTAAGCGCAGCGGCATCAGTTCCAATACTTTCTACTATCACTACAGGGATAAGTTCGAGCTCCTGAACGAATGGTTCGGCATGAAGCTCGCAGTCATCCGCGCCGATGGTAATAATGACGGTAACAACTATGAATATTCCACGTGGCAGAACGCGATCAAGGTGTTCTTTAAGATGTGCCGCGATAACCCCAAGCTCATTCATCACATCTTCGACTCGCTTTCGAGAGAGCAGCTCGAGTACTATATCTTCGAGATAACGGATACCGTTTTCCTTAGCTATGTACGAAAGAAGGTAGCGGGTCGCAACATCCCCGATAAGACTATCCGCCAGATCTCGAGGTTCTACACATATGCATTTATCGGCTTCTTCCTGGAGTACATCTGGAATAACATGGAAGAAGATATCGACGAGAAGGTAGATAACCTGAGCAAGATGTTCGACGGCTTTATCGAGAGCTCGATCGCGAACATGAACTGAGGTTTCCTTAGGATCGCTTTTGGCTGAGCTGTTTTGACCTTTGATCCGGGCCTCGGGTCCCGTTAATTACTTGTATAATCCGCGTTATATATAATATTTGCTAACCTGCATAAAAGTATTTTTATATATGTTATTATACGGGTGTTGGGAGTTATGGCTTATAGAGTGTTCACAGGGGTGATCCGATGGAACGATTCAGGAGTATGTCGAATATCAAGAAGATAGTGATATTCGGTGTTTTGGGGCTCGTGATAATAGGCGCCGTATTGGCGATCATCTTTTCGCGAGGTTATTACGCAACTACAATGAGGATACTGCGCATCGAAGGTACTGTTACAGTCGAAGATGCGAACGGTAATGAAAAGCCGATCACGGACAATATGAGGTTCGGAAGCGGCGAGGCAGTTAATACCGCTGCCAAGAGCCTTGCGTCGATCGGACTTGATGACCACAAGGTCGTTACGCTTCAGGAAAACAGCCGCGCCGAGTTCAAGAAGGCAGGCAACAAGCTGGAGCTCAACCTGACCGAGGGCGGAATCTTCTTCGAGGTTGATAAGCCTTTGGAAGAAGACGAGACTTTCGACGTCAGGACATCGACGATGGTCGTTGGTATCAGAGGAACTTCCGGCTATGTATATGTAGACAGCGAAGGTCATGAGTGCCTTCTTCTTACTGACGGTAAGGTACATATCGTAGGTACCAATCCCGTTACGGGTGAGAAAAAGGAAGTATATGTTACGGCAGGACAAAATGTCCGCGTATATCTTTATAATGACAGAGATGTTGACTCCATCATGTTCGAGCTCGAGGAGTTCACCGAAGCCGATATCCCTGAATTCGCAAGAGCGATGGTACTTGAGGACGAAGATCTCCTTAACAAGGTCTGCGAAGATGCAGGCTGGGATCCCGATCTCATAGCTAACGGCAATCTGATCATCGAGGTCGTTGACGATGCAGATCCTACGCCTACTTTGACACCTACTGCAACTCCTACACCGACTCCGAGGTCGACTGCGACTCCAACGCCGACTCCTTCGGTTACACCTAGACCCGGCAGCGCGACCCCTACACCTACGCCTGCACCTTCAGGCGGCGGAGGCGGTTCGACACCTGATCCGACAGGCGCACCTTCGGCAACTCCTACGCCGACTCCCGCACCTGATCCGACTACGGCACCTACACCCGTGCCGACTCCTACGGCTACTCCGACGGTAACGCCTTCTCCTACGCCGACAACAACACCGACGCCGGCGCCCACGGAGCCGACGGATCCTGCTGAAGAGACCGATCCTGCGGAAGAGACAGATCCCACCGAGGAGACAGACCCTACTGAGGAAACGGATCCTTCGGAGGTAACAGAGCCTTCAATGGAGGGCGGTGGCCCTGAGTACATACCGGAAGGCTTTGAGACGCAGACGGTATGGGATGACGTACATGGCCTGTACATCGTGGAGCATGTTGAACGAGGTGCTGCAACTGCTGAATTGGCGCACCAGTATTTGGGATATATGAACGGCGATTGGATAACTCTTTACAGTACTGCGTATCATGGTGAGTATCCTGGATATGTAGGTGACGATCCTGCTTACTATTATGTAAATAGTGATGGTCAAAAGGTGCTCTACTACGCGCCCGGCGGATATGATGCTGACGGTTATATAGGTTAAGCTCTACCAAGACCTCCGAGTGATCTCGGAGGTCTTTTCTTATGCGCGAATTGGTGTGCCACCTTTGCATTATGGTGGGTTGAATGAGCGACGGTTCACAGAAATGGCTATTTATGAGTTTGTGTGAACCGGACGATGATATTTCCACAGTTTGCGTTTCGCAAATGTGCTGCTCGCCGCCGAGAGTCACCAAATCGGTCACCCGGGACCTTCGCCGGTGACCATTTTCGTGACTTTTGCCCGATATTCACCAAATTGGTCACTGAGAGAGCCTTCCGGTGACCAATTCTGCGAATCCTGCTTCCGCGTTAACCACTACTGCAGCCGGTCTGCGTTGTGTCCGCCACGCGCGCCCTTCAAAAAAAACACGAATTCAATACACACAAAAACACCCCGACCGCGGCCGGGGTGCCTATGTAGCAATACTTGATTACTTCAGCTTATCACTTCTCGTGATCGTAAGGGTGGATGGTCTCGATTGTTCCGTCAGCTGCGATGTTGAGCTTTGTGAACTTAACGCATCTCTTGTGTGAGCATCCGCCGGAGAGCTTAGCATCGTGATAGAAGAGATACCACTCGCCCTCGATCTCTACGATAGAGTGGTGAGTTGTCCAACCGATAACGGGCTCCATGATCCTTCCCTTGTATGTGAAGGGACCCTCGGGCTTGTCACTTTCTGCGTAGCAGAGGTAGTGAGTCGTACCTGTGGAGTAGGAAAGATAGTACTTACCGTTGAACTTGTGCATCCAGGGACCTTCGAAGTAACGACGGTCTTCGTCCTTAGCCTTGAGGGGCTCACCGTTCTCGTCGAGGATAGTGATCATCTTAGGCTCTGTTACGAAAGTCTTCATGTCCTGGCTGAACTGAGCGAACATGGGTCCTAAAGCCTTCTCATCACCTTCGGGTCTGTGCTCGTCGGGATTGAACTTGCCGGACTGCCACATCTCGAGCTGACCGCCCCAGAGACCGCCGTAGTAGCAGAAGATCTTGCCGTCATCGTCGAGGAGGACTGCAGGGTCGATGCTGTAGCTGCCCTGAACGTAGTTCTCGTGAGCCTTGAAAGGACCAACGGGTGAATCAGACTCGGCAACACCGATCCTGAAGATGTCGTTCTTGTCCTTAGCGGGGAATACGAGATAGTACTTGCCGTTTACTGCAACAGCATCGGGTGCCCAAAGCTGTCTGCTTACCCAGGGAATGTCTGTCTCGCTGATCGCAACTCCGTTATCCACGCACTCGCTGTCAAGGGAATCCATGGAAAGGATGTGATAGTCCTTCATGACATACTGCTCACCGTCGTCATCCTCAGGGATATCAAGGTCTTCGTCATGAGAGGGGTAGATATAGATCTTGCCGTTGAATACATGTGCAGAAGGGTCTGCCGTGTAGATGTTGGTGACAAGCTCTTTTCTTTCGTTCTTTTTCATATTCACCTCAAGAATATATATTTATTCACATGAAAATGGTAACACTCAAAGAGCCGCGGTGCAAACAAAGAATTGATCAAAAGTAGTGTTATAATGACAAAGTAACCTTTTTTGATCGATTTCATGCGCAAAATGCGCGTTTTCATGTGGGTGCTATGACAAAAAATCTCGATAAGAAGAAACCCTACTACGAGTTTCCTTTTGCGGACAATAATACCCGATCAGAGATAGTTTTCGCCGTCCTGGTGATGATCTGGCTGACATTGCCGCTTATCCTATCCTGTGTTGCGTTTGTGATCCTGGCTGATAGACCGGATACTCCCGTTCAGAAGATCATGTTGATCGCTGCCTGCTTTGCTTTGAACTTTTTCTGGTATTGGAGGATCTTTTGGATCGCCGACCATAAGGCCAAGCCGCTCTTTAAGTTCCCGAATGCCAGATATTACCTGAATGACCCCGAGGGGTATAAGAAGGTCGCGATCGAGCCGATGACGGATGGGAAGGCCATGAACAGGCTTTATCACGATGGCGGCGTGTTCTTTAATCAGGATCCTGATGAGAGCAAGCTCAACTATATCTATAATCTTCTGAAGGACAAGGGGATCCTGACCGGTGACTCGCTCAAGATATATGTGATCACCAAAGAGGATTTCCTGAATAACTTCACTTTCTATGAGCCTTTGAGCAACAGATGGGAGAAGCTCTACGTGATCTCATATGCTGATCTTGATCTGGACAGGGAGACTTTCGAGCAGGTTCGAAAGTCAGGCTCGGATCCGTGGTATTACTGGTGCAGCTTTTCTGATTTCAAAGACTTTGTGGAAGGTTATGTCAGCGGCCACGGCGGAGCTTCCTACAGGTATAAGGAGCAGGCGGCGCAGATACCGAAGGACTGACGGGAGGCGGCTTGAAGTAGTGCCTGCCCGATTTTTGCCGAGATGCTATCTCGAAAGACGGCTATACTGAGTCCATGGCAATGTTACTTGATATGGAACTTACGGACGAGATCCTGATAGAGGTCTTTTGCTTTCTGGGGATAATGGTATCGCTCCTTATCTCTCTTGTTGCGATCGTCGTAAATAAGATAATCGGTAAGAGCATGAAGGCGCCCGTAGGATATATGTTCGTGAACCTTATTCTCCTCGGAGGATTTTTCCTTTTTGCTTCTTCGCACAAGACGACGATCAGATATAACGACTGGGCTGTCGTCGGTCATTCGATCACCGATGTCGAAGAAAAGTACGGTCCCGTAGATGTCGTGAAGGGCAACAACGCGTGCTATTACATGGACGGCGAGCGCGGTTACTGGATGCATTTTGACAGTGAGGGGATCGTAGACCGTGTCGCGTACGGGTACGGCCCCGGAGGCTGATGGGGCGGCAGGACAGCGCCTGTTTTCATATAGTTAACACAGAATTAATCCAAGTCGGGCATCGGGAATACTATAATGTAATTGTATTCCTATGCTGAGTTGGAGGTCGCCTGTGGGCAAAAGAAGGAAGATCGCCGTATTTACATCTCATGTTTATGAGCCGATGTCGGGCCTTATGCAAAAGGGTATCAAGGCAGCGGCTCTTGATCGTGGCGTGAAGGTCATCTTCTTTGCGAGCTTCAGCGACTCATATTCGAGCAGGGATTTCGAGGAGTTCTCGAGATACGATGAGGGCGATTCGATCGCTTTTGATATTCCCGATCTTGATGATTTTGACGGAATAATAAAGATGCAGACTTTTTTCGGCGCGAGAGCGAAGCAGAGGGTAAATGAGATCGCTCGAAGTGCGAAGATCCCCGTGGTAAATATCGGCGGCTTTGACGATGATCTCCATAACATCTGCTGCGATGAGATGAGGTCATACGGTGAGACCGTAGAGCACCTGATCGTGCGTCACGGCTGCCGCGACATCTATCATCTCGCAGGTCTTTCCGACAAGATCTATACCGCAGAGAGGATCGAGTCATATAAGAGCGTCCTTCTAAAGCACGGTATCCCGTTTGAAGAGAACAAGGTCTATTACGGCAACCTATGGCGTGACTGCGGTGAAGCCGCCCTCGACTATATCATGGAGGATTGCGCAAAGCGCGGAAAGAAGCTTCCCGATGCAGTATGTTGTGCCAATGACTATTCGGCGATAGGTCTTATAAATGCATGTAAGGCAAGAGGAATAATCGTGCCTGACGATATGCTCGTTACGGGTTATGACGGAGTCGATGATGCGATCAACGGATATCCGTCGCTCACGACTTCGAGACAGCCTTTCTATAATGCGGGTTACGAAGCCGTCAATTACCTGATAAGCAGATGGGAAGGCGAGGAGATGCCCGATACCGTTCACATCATGGGAGATCTCATGATCAACCAGTCCTGCGGCTGTAAGTCTATGACGGCGGATAACATTGACGATGTCAGGGATAAGTTCCTTCGAAGGCTCAAGACTACCACAAATGTATCGCAGTCTACGACTAATCTCATGCTCGGCGTATCTGATGCGGAGACTCTCGAGGACTGCTTCAGGAGCATAGGAAAGAATGCCAGAAGTGCGACCGGATTTAAGGATATGCTCATGTGCCTTGCACCTGATTGGGATAAGCAGAGAGTAGTCGGCGAGGAGTACTCGAAGGTCGATGAAGAGATGACGGTTGTCACGGGATTTAGGGGTAACGATGAAGTACCTCAGATGACCTTCCGGAAGAAGGATATCCTGCCGCGTGATATGCTTGACGATCCGTATCCGTACTATATCTTTACGATCCACCATCTTCAGTACTACATGGGTTATCTGATCGTATCACCCGAATCGATCATGCGTGAGCAGGAGTCGATGCAGTCATGGTTAGTTGACCTCGCCGTGATGCTCGAGAATCAGAGGATCAGAAGAGACCTGAAAAATACCGTCGAAAGACTCGAGGCGCTCTACAACAAGGATGTCCTGACCGGCATCTATAACAGGCGCGGCCTGGAGATATATTTTGAGCGGTACTATAACGATAGCCTTCGAAATAAGAAAGGCCTCGCGGTCATGCTCTTTGATATGGATGACTTGAAGGTCATAAACGATAACTATGGTCATACCGAGGGCGACTACAGCATCAAGACGATAGCCGATGCGCTGACTTCTGCTGCCGGCGATGATGAGCTCTGCACGAGGTCGGGCGGCGACGAATTCGTAGTCATCGCGAAGAATTACGACGAGGCGAAAGTCACCACTTATATCGATAATGTTCGAAGCTTTATCGAAAGCAGGAGGTCTCAGGATAAGAAGGAATATCCGATCAACATAAGCGTCGGTACGCATATCGAGATCCCCTCCGGTGACGGCGATCAAGATCTGCAGAAAGTCTTTGAGGAGTACTTGAAGATCGCCGATACTGCGATGTATGAGCAAAAGAGAGAACATAAGGGTCAGGTCTGACTTATTGTGCGTTTCATAATGCTATAATATGCAGTATGAAACTTAAGAAACTTGTTTTTGATATCACGTTATGTAAATTGGAAGATGTTTCGGCGGTCGATCTGAGCCGTGAATTCTTCTTTCTCGGTAAGACGGACGAAGAGATCTCGCTTGTCTGCAAGACGGAAGATGCACCTTCAAATACGATCGAAAGAGATGACGGATGGCGCGGCTTCAGGATAGAAGGCGTGCTGGACTTTTCACTCATCGGGATCCTTTCGAAGATCTCCTCGATCCTGGCGGAAAATAAGATCGGTATCTTTGCCGTATCGACCTATAATACCGACTACATCCTCGTAAAGAAAGAGAACTTTGATCTCGCGATGACGGTACTCGCCGAAGCGGGATATGAGATAAGCGAATAAGGAGTCGGCGGATGGATATTAACGCATTTTTATGCGGCAGGAATGTCAGGGAGATAAGGGTCGGTCAAAGCGGCGCTGATGTATATGAGATCGACGGCGAGATGATCTTAAAGCATGTGCGAAGAGATGCACTCGAAGGTGATAAGTTCGATACCTATTCGAGGGAGGCTCTGTTCTATCAGGAGAAGTCTCAGAAGGGTTGTAGTTATATCCCGGAGATAATGGACGCGGAAGTGACAGAAGATGAGATCACGATCCTCATGCGAAAGTATGATATGCCTGCGCTTACCGATGTAGATGATCAGATGCTCGATCGGATCGCGGACCTTCTGGCGCACATTCATTATGATGAGATTCCTTCATTCTTAAAGGGCGCGGATGATGAGATGAAGCTCATGACGGATGACGAGATCTCGCAGTGCCTTAACGGATGGAAGAGCGTCTTTGACGAGCATCCGGGCGCATTCGATATGAGCCCTTTGGAGGAAGTCGCAGCTAAGATAAATGAGATCATTTCATGGCACGCTACTGAGAAGTGCGTTATGACTCACGGAGATTTCCATAGAGAAAATCTTCTTACTGACGGATCGAGGGCTCTTCTTATCTGTGACTGGCAGGGCGTAAAGGTCGCGGGCGAGTCGGAGGATCTTAGCTTTTTCATGAGCAGGCTTAGTGCCGACGGGATAAAGATCGATCCGAAGAGCTTTGCATCCAAGTATTCGGAGGCGGCCCTAAAGCTCACGGGCGAGAAAGCTGATCCCGAACTGATCCTTAAACATATCGATGCCGCTAATGTCATAACGACATTTATGTACTGGCACTATTTCCTTCACGGTAACCCTGAGGAGAGGGTCCGCGAAGTATACGATAAGATGATGACCGACGCAAGGAATTCGGGAGTGTAATTACCTGATATGGACAGAAAAAAGATACTGATAGTAAACGATGACGGAGTTGCTTCTGACGGTATCAGAAGGCTTGCTCTGGCAACACTTAAGTACGGCGAAGTCTGGGTGGTCGCACCTGACGGCGAAAGGAGCGCTTCATCGCACAGCCTTACGGTCAGAGATCCCCTCGATGTATATCCGGTCCACTGGGGCATCGAAGGCATCCATGCATATTCGTGTTCGGGGATGCCGACCGATTGCTTTCGCTTGGGATGCAAATACATAATGCCCGAGCCTCCCGATCTTGTTTTCTCGGGGATCAATAACGGCTACAACGCAGGACCTGATAATCAGTATTCGGGAACTGTAGGTGCGGCTCTCGATGCTGCATGCTGCGGATATCCCGCGATCGCATTTTCGGAAGGATTCTTACTCGATCCCAGGCAGGGCGGATATAACCGTATCGTGACAGATAAATACTTGCCGCAGGTTCTCGAAGAGTTGCTCGGCGAGGGCGCGGCTGAGGACCCTGCTAAGACGCACGTCGAGCCGGGCGTAGTCGTGAATGTCAATTTCCCAGACTGCAGGGTAGAGGAATGTAAGGGCATTAAGTGGAACTGCAGCGTCTACATGTGCGATGCTTTCGTCGATCTTTATGATGCTGTCGAAAAGCTCCCCGAAGGCGGCAAGAGATATAAGATCCACTGGGTCGAGAGATCCCATGCTACTGAGGGCACGGACATGCATGCGCTCATGAACGGCTATATCTCGATAGGAGTAGTAAATAACATCAGCTGACCTATGCCTAAAATTCATAACTACAAGAAAAAGAAAACAGAAAAAGTCGAGGCGGAGAAGGAACCGAAGAAGCCTATGGACTATGTTCAAAATGTGCTTCTCTTCCTTTTGGTAATCGGATTCTTTGTGGTTTCGGTCTCGTATATAAATGCCAAGGATTCTTCCGACACGAGTGCTGTCTATATGTGGCTTGCTATGTTTTCGTTGATCGGAGTAGTTGCAATGCCGAATATTATCCGGAGTGCATATCTCGAGCAAAAGAAGTGGAAGACAGAGTCACGTTTCGGCCGCCTGCTTCGCGCCGGTGACATAACGAAGATCTCAGATACGGATAAGTACCAAAAGAAGCTTCTACATCACGTAATACGTCATGCTCTCCTGAACTTTGGAACGCTGGTGTTGATCTTGCTTGTCGGTATTATCCATAGAGCATGGCTCATAACGGATCCGAATATTCACTTTAGAATGAGCAGGCATGAAGGGTGGGTAGGATTTGTATTATTGATACTGCTGGTCGGTGCGCCGCTGATGATCGCTTATAATGCCACTCGTTCGATTCTCAGGATCAGGACGGTACTTCGAAAGGATTATATGGTCTGCAGAGCCCATGCTATAAGGTATGATTCTAACGAGCTGTCGATCAAGAGCAAAAAGAAAGTCTATTATACGTTCAAATATGCGGTATTAGTCGGCCTCAAAAAGGAAGAGGTTCGCGACAAGGATGTGATACTTGTCTTTGTTCCGAGCGAAGTCTATGTATTCGCAAACGATCAGGATGATGAGGCCGAAACGTTTTGCCGAGTGTGTTACGGTAGATGAAGCGGTGCGAAAGCTTTCGTCCAAATGAAGGGAAGCAGATATGGGCGACGTAAATGATTCCAAGACGGTAAAGAGCCAGTATTCAACATCGGCGAACCTCAGCACGAGGATCTCGATCCACGACAAGTACTCGACGAATAAGACGGGATTCGGCAACTGGATCTACTCAAATTACGAGATCACTCCCGGCATGAAGATCCTTGAGCTCGGATGCGGAACGGGCAGCATGTGGAAGGGCAAAGATGACCTCATATCATCCTGCTCGAAGATAGTTTTGTCTGATATATCCGAAGCGATGGTAGACAGTGCAAAGGCGACTCTCGGCGAGCGCGACAACATCGAATATAAGGTCATCGATATCCAGGAGATACCGTACGAAGACGATACGTTCGACGCGGTGATCGGTAACATGATGCTGTACCATGTACCTGACCTGGCCAAGGGTCTTAAAGAGGTGCGAAGAGTCCTTAAGGACGGCGGGAGGTTTTACAGTGCCACATTTGGTGAGCACGGCATAATCGAATATCTGTCGGGGCTGCTCTCCGAATACGGTGTGGAGGATAACGTCAGCAGAGTATTCACACTTCAAAACGGCAGGGAGATCCTGGAGAATTCATTCTCCAAAGTCGAGCGCCTCGACTATATCGATTCACTCGCAGTGACCAACATCGACGACATGGTCGACTACATCTATTCACTCTCAGGCATGACGACGCTGAGCAGTATCCCGCGTGATAAGATCAGGGATATCCTCCTTGCGAACACGGTGGACGGAGTACTGAACGTGCCTAAGGAATACGGAATGTTCATTAGCGAATGATTAGAGGATAGATCAATTATTCCTAACTATATGACATGCATTCGATGCTATACTATGCATAGATAAACCCGCAGTCTGCGGCTTATACGGAGGCATATTATGAGCGAGGATAAGTTATTTCACAAGAACCCTTTGATCACTTCGATCTATACCGCGGATCCCGCACCCATGGTGTACGGTGATACGCTCTATCTGTTTACTACTCACGATGAGGATCAGCTCGTCAATGATTTCTATACGATGTATGACTGGCGCTGCTTCTCAACAAAGGATATGGTCAACTGGACCGACCACGGAAAGATCTTCTCTTTGGATGATATAAGCTGGGCAGATGACAGAGCATGGGCTCCTCAGTGCATCGAACGTAATGGTAAGTTCTACCTTTACTGTCCCGTTCATAAGATCGACAGCGGTATGGCTATCGCTGTAGGTGTATCCGATAAGCCCGAAGGTCCCTATAAGGATATCGGACATCCCCTTGTCGACGAGGGCGACTGGAACGATATCGACCCCACGGTCTTTATCGACGATGACGGACAGGCATATCTTTATTTCGGTAATCCCGAGCTTCGCTATGTAAAGCTTAACGAGGATATGGTCTCTTACGAAGGAGAGGTCTGCAAGATCCCCATGACAGTCGAGTCATTCGGTAAGGGCAGCCACGAGACAGGCACGACATACGGCGAAGGTCCCTGGTTTTACAAGAGAAACGGACTTTACTACATGGTATTTGCAGCGTTTGCAGAGGGCGAGCATAGAAACGAGCACCTTGCTTATTCCACATCCAAGAATCCCACAGGTCCCTGGGTTTACGGCGGCATCCTGATGGAGGAAGGTCCCTGCTTCACGAATCACCCGGGTATCTGCGATTTCAAGGGTCATTCGTACCTCTTCTACCACACGGATGAGCTTCCCGGAGGAAGCCTTTTCCACAGAAGCGTATGTGCGGCTGAGTTCGTGTATAAGGAAGACGGTTCGATCGATGTGATCGACAAGTGCGACGGTGTAAAGAAGATCTGAGACGGTCTTCTCTGAAAACAGCAAAAACCCCGGTGAGCTTAGTTGCCCGCCGGGGTATCCTTTTGTCTGGAATAAAACAGTTGGTCAGCCGCGCGAGGAGCTTTCATCCCATGTCTCCATGGCTGTCTCCGTTTTTTGAAAGTGGAGACATGGGTGGAGACATCCGCTCCCCGAACGCATCTATCCCGACGCAACAAGGCAAAGAAAATCCGCTGAAGTCAGACCTCAGCGGATTTTATGATCAGTGTAATGGTGTTCTTTTGTGGGAAGAAAGCCGTTCTCGCGCCCTTAGCCCTTCTTGTTCTTCTCGTAGAGGATCTGAAGACCTCTGATGAGGATATCGGGCTCGTGGTAGAAGTTCCTCTTGCAGTAGGGAGCGACAAGGCCGCTGACACCGCCCGTGAGGACTGCGCTTACAGGCATTCCGAGTTCGTCTTCGACTCTGTCGATGATGCCGTCGAGCATCGCTGCGCATCCGATAAGTGAACCTGAGCGCATGCAGTCTACCGTATTGGTACCGAGTACCTTAGCGTTACCCGTAAGGTCGATATAGGGAAGCTGTGCAGCCTGGGATGAAAGGGCATTTACGGATACCCAAAGTCCCGGGATGATCATGCCGCCTAAGTAGGTGCCTTTCTCATCCATTACGGAAACGGTAGTAGCAGTTCCCATGTCGACTATGGCGATGGGGAGCTTGTACTTTGCGCGTGCGGCTACGGCGCCTACGATGAGGTCACTGCCGACTGCGCCGGGGTTGTCAGTACGGATATCAAGTCCCGTCTTGATGCCCGGACCTACGACCATGATGTCCTTGCCCGTCAGGATCTTTACTGCCTGAGGGATGACTGTCTGAAGGTAGGGAACAACGGCTGATATGATCCCACCCTCGATCTCTTCGGGAGCCACATGATACATGTTGAGGATACCCTGGATATCCAGAGCATACTGATCGGCCGTCTTGTTGCGATCGCTCGCGATCCTTACGGAGAATACTTCCTCGCCGTTCTCGATGCCTCCGAGAACGATGTTTGTATTACCGACGTCGATAGCCAGGATCATGTGTTTACCTCCTAATATGTGAAAGATCAGCGATCTCTCTTAAGTGCGTGTGCTACACCCTTTGCAACAGAGCCGCCGACTACGCAGCCCGTAACCCACTCGATGAGGCCCTGAACGCCGACGAGAAGGATAACGAACATGAGAGGGTTGACTGCTCCGAGGTTGCTTACAAGGTTCTGAACGAATTCGCTCTTATAGAATACGAGAACGATATAACCCATGAAAAGGATAGTGTTGAGCATGGGTGCCATAAGTCCGCCGACGTAGTAGCAGACGATCTTCTTCTTTTCGATCTTCTTTAAAGCCTTGAAGATAAGACCTGTGAGAAGACCTACGAGAGTACGTGTGACTACGCAGAGGATAACTGTATGTACGGGGCTGAGCTGGAAGAAGAATCCCGTCATTGCGGAAGCGCCCGTGATGGCATCGTAAAGGGAAGTGATACCGTATACGAATCCGAGTACGGCACCTTCAGCGGGACCTAAGAGCATTGCACCGATAGCAATGGGTACCATTGTAAATGTCATTACGAGGGGTCCTACGGGTACGGATGATAATCCGGTGAGCTTCATCACGATGATGATAGCGATAAAGATGGCAAGCTCAGTCATCTTCTTGAGATTGGGTCTGTTATTCATAAATACCTCCTTGCTCGTGTTCCGTTAGTCCGGATACACCGCTAAAAGAATAACGAAGATGCCTTGGGGTATCGTTTGATCCTCCCGCCCTAGCAAAAGGTACAGGGGACGACGCCTTATCAGCATCTGACAGATGGATTATAGCATAAGTAGGATGAGCTTCAATCCGTGCAGACTGCATAAGTGTGTTTTCGATAAGGATTATGCATATAAGTCCTTTTGTGCTAAAGTAACAGCATCGGAAACAGACGATAAGGGAGGTATATATCATGCTCAAGGGCAAGAATATAGTTCTGGGAGTTACCGGCGGTATCGCATGCTACAAGGCCTGCGAACTTGCATCCGCGCTCGTAAAGCAGCACGCTGACGTTCAGGTCATAATGACGGAGAATGCGACGAAATTCGTGTCGCCGATGACTTTCGAGCAGCTTACGGGCAATAAGGCTCTGACTGATACCTTCGATCGTAATTTCGTTCACAGCGTTGAGCACATCTCCGTAGCGGACAAGGCCGACATGGTGATCATCGCTCCGGCGACCGCGAACATCATAGCAAAGCTCGCTCACGGGATCGCCGATGATATGCTCACGACGACGGTCCTTGCGTGCAGATGCCCCAAGGCGATAGCACCTGCGATGAATACCGCGATGTACGAGAATCCCGTAACACAAGATAATATAAAGACACTTATTCATTACGGCTGGGAAGTGATCGAGCCCGACACGGGACGCCTTGCTTGCGGCGCGGTAGGAAAGGGTAAGCTCGTTACGCCCGAAAGGCTCCTCGAGGCTTGCATACATACGGCGGCTCACGAGAAGGATATGACGGGCATGAAGGTCCTGGTAACGGCAGGCCCCACACGCGAAGCATTGGACCCGGTAAGATTCCTGACGAATCATTCATCGGGAAAGATGGGCTATGCGATCGCTAAGGCGGCAGCAAGAAGAGGCGCTGACGTAACCCTCGTATCGGGTAAGGTAGATCTTCCCAAGCCCGCATATATCAATGTTGTAGATATCGTATCCGCGCAGGATATGTACGATGCGGTCATGGCAAATTCCGAAAGTGCGGATATCATCATCAAGGCAGCTGCGGTAGCTGACTACAGACCCGCGACCGTTGCGGATAACAAGATAAAGAAGAGCGATGATGACCTCTCGATCCCTCTTGAGCGCACCAAGGATATCCTCAAGACTTTAGGCGAGAACAAGAAGGACGGTCAGTTCCTCTGCGGCTTCTCGATGGAGACGGAGAACATGATCGAGAACAGCAAGGCCAAGCTCATAAAGAAGGGCCTTGATATGATCGCGGCTAATAACGTCAAGGTAGAAGGCGCGGGATTCGGAACCGATACCAATATCCTGACACTCATCACCAAGGACGACCAGAAAGAACTCCCGATAATGAGCAAGGACGAAGCTGCCGATGCACTCCTTGATGCGATCTTAAAGGCGAGATTATAAGGGTGTAGGGGGAAATATGAATACACGCATTAAGAAGACGGTATGTCTTGGTCTTACATCAGCATTTATGGTGTCGATGCTCACAGGATGTGATCTCGATCTTTCTTTCGGCGGGAAGGCGAAGAAGCAGGAAGAGCTGATCACAGATTATATCGAGGCATGCATAGATCTGGATTATGACAAGGCATATAAGTGCGTTGAGGGAAAGAAAGATTCTTTTCAAGACGTTGAATTTATCGATAATCAGCAGGAGATCGTCGAGCTTTGCCTGGCCAGAGCTGAATTTGAGATCGCTAAGCTCGAGGATGACGAGGCAAGGATCACTTTCAAAATGCCCGATCCTGATAAGATCTTAAGGCGCGAGAATATCGAAATGCTCGAAATGGACGAGATCGAAGATCTGATCGACGATTCGGACAAGTGGTTTGATGAAGATTTTGTTTTCGAATTCGTTCAGGTCGATAAAGAATGGTATATCAAGCCGAAATCTACAAAGGAGTTTGCCGAATTCATCGAAGGCGTCGGTGATGAGATCGCTCCGAGAATAGGTGTCGGAAGCAACATAGTCGGCACCCTTGATCAGTACATTGCTTATATGGCACAGGGTGATTATATGGCTGCTGTTAATCTTACCGACATCGGCGGATACTATTCTTCCGTAAGCGACCCTACTATGGATGCTTACGTCGCCCTATACTCTATAATCTATTCCGCGATCGACTATGAAGCGGAAGTTACCGATTATGACGGCGAAACTGCGACTATTCATGTAACCGGTACCCGTATCGATTATATAGGCTCGGTTGTCGACGCTGCAGCCAATAATGAAGAGCTTACAGTACCGTTCCTGAAAGATATGGTGCTGCTAAGGGCTCAGAGTGAAGCTGCGGGCAGCAGTATTTCGGATTATGATAGTGATTACTTCAACGAATATTATGAGCGTTATATCGAATATGTGACTGCATGCTGCAGTCTGGGCGGGACAGAATCCTTTGAGGCTGATGTAGAAGTTGAGATCGAATCAAACGGTAAGATTACACTTGGTTATTATAGTCTTATGGAGCTGATCGCAAGCAGTAGTTATAACAATGAACCTGTGTTTAATCCCGATTATTACGAGCAGGCCCTCAATGAGCTTCTTGCCGCGGGGCAGATCACGCAGGAACAGTACGTGGCATATCTTGAGATGGGACCTGATGAACTGATGTCGTGACAGATAAAGAACGACCTCCTTACATGTGAAGGAGGTCGTATTATTTATGGATCAGTTCATATGCCAGCAGTTCGTCGTATCGTAGTCATCGGAGAGTGCTTCCCATCCGCCTGATGTCTCGATATACCAGCAGTTCTCGTCTTCGTCGTATTCCATCCAGCCATAGCCTTCGAACTCGCCGGAGCCTGAGATGTCGCCATACCAGTACTGCCATACGGGCGGTTCGACATAGTCGTTATAGATGAAGTAGCAGTCCGTCTCGGGATCGTAGTAAGCTGCCTCTGCGGGGATCCATTCGCAGTCTCTGTCTATGGAGTCGACGTGGATCGTACTCTCGCCGTTATACTTACCGGTTCCTTCCTCGTTCATGTACCACAGATCCGATACGTCGTAGCTGTCGGGAAGTACATCCCATCCGTCGGAGGATTCGATATACCAGCGCTCTTCGTCGTAGTCGTATGCCATCCATCCGTAGTCGCCGTAATCGGAGGAGATACCCTCATACCAGTACTGCCACTCGGGCGGCTCGGCGTCAGTATTAAATACGAAATAGCAATCCGTAGGCTCGTCGTAATAGCATTCGAATTCTTCGTCCCATTCGCACTCTCTGTCCAGGACATCGACATAGATCGAAGACGTTAGTGTTTCGGATTCTGCAACGATGGCATTGGAATCACGGGTAGTAACGTCTGCCTCATCGGGAAGATAGCCGGAAAAGAGACCTAAGAGTCCCAGTCCGCCTACGCTAATGACAGGGAGCAGACAGCATCCGATGATCGATCCGATGACCACCTTTACTATCGTGTTCATGCTCGCTCCGCTGTGGGAGAAGTTTACGACCTGATCCTGAAGCTCAGTATCGTAGAACAGGTTCTGCGTGATGTTGCTTAAGAGCGCGCCACAGTTTGGACACGAAGGGATCGCACCTTCTTTCCAATTGAGCTTTATGCTGGTACCGCAGTAATCGCAGCAGCATATGGTCTCGAAAACGTCTTTCTTCTTGATCGCGACGTTCTGGTAGTATTTACCGTTCTCGTCGTAATAACCTCTGTCGAAAAAGGTGCCGGTGGACGGATCGGTCCAGCTGTTGGGATAGTAAACGTAATCGTGCCTGCTGCCTCTCATCGAAAGCGGCTTGTTGGCCGAGGGGCAGCCTGTAGGCTGATTGGTCCTCTTCCTCATCGGAGGCGGAGCCGTTCTCTTCTGATAAGTACTGCTGCTCCTGCTGCTGGTGCCGTATGAGCCGTAACTGCTCCTGCTGCTATGGCTGCTGTAGCTTCTGCTGCTGTGCGAAGAACGTCTCGAACTCGAGTGCGAAGAATGGCTGCTCGAGCTCCTGTGTGAACTTGAACTTCTGTGTGAAGGGGGCATAGCTTTCCTCCTAATTGACCAAGATGGCTATATTATACGATAATGCGCACGAGCTTTCGATATTTATATGCATTAACAAAGCCGTTCCCCGAAGTTGAGGAACGGCTTTGTGCAGTAAAGGGGTAGTATGTTATTCAGCTTGGGTCATCAGGCCCAATCGGAATAATCGTAAGTTGTCAGGACTTCTGAATTGCCCTGATCGTCGATGGATACGACAGAGAGTGTGTTGCCGTTGTCTGCAAGGAATACCTGCTGATGAGCATTCTCTGCGATATACATGAAAGCATCGCCGCAGTCTGAAGGCGCATACTCTTCGTATGTAGCGATCTGATCGTTATTAAGATCGTAGACTTCCGCGGGGTTGAGGATCGAATCATCAACACCGAATCCGATCTGTACGTCAAGGTATTCAAGGCGGTTAAAATATGCTCCGCGGCCGCTGTCTCCTACTTCTACTATGTGATAGCAGTCCATGCCGCTGTAGCTCATTGTATCGCCCATCTCAATGATCAGATACTTGTCTTCTGATGCTGTGACTATCGCAACGGGTGTGCCGGGTAATTCTTCAACCTCGGCAAATGCTTCGTTGTACTTAGCTTCGACTTCGGGTGTCATGGCGTAAGATCCGGAGGTAAGCGTTGCCCCACCTGCAGGGAAGGGCTCTACTACAGTGATCGCCTGTGATGTCGTTGTAGTTGTCTCTTCGGAAGTAGTAGTTGTTGTCGTCTCTCTTTCGCGGGATGTGCTGCTCGTTCTCGTAGGGGTCTTGTCTGCTGAGCAGGATGCTGCAACAGATGCCATTAATATAGATGTGAGAATAATCGCTAAAGTCTTTTTCATTTCTTTCATACTCCTTTCGGCTTTTGCCTTACGACATATCTCACGCAGCGATTTTCGAGTGGTTGCATGAAAAAACATTCGTTAACAGTTTCTTAAAAAGTCGATAACACAATTCATTTTTTCAGCCGTTAGAATGGAATCATCAAATAACGATCAGAGGAAGGGGTGATACCAATGGGAAGTGAAGTGATAACACAGAGTAGCTTTTCCGAGTATTCCTCCGCTCGGGAAACTTGATCAATATTGAGTTTTGTAATTGAGTTTTTGGGAAGCTGTTTCAAGGAAACGGCTTCCTTTTTTATGTGGTATAATCACGGATGTAGGATAGTCGGGATATTGATGAATGTTTTGTGGAAGTTTTGGGTATGGGTGCATTTTTCAGTCAATACGGCGTTCAGATCTTATGTTTTTTATTGGGAGCATTCTTTATCGGTGTTTCTTATGCCGCGATGCGAGCTCAAAGGAGCGGCGTCTGGTTCATAGGCGGGATCCTGATCCTGATCGGAGGGCTCTTATCACCGTGTAAGTGGCCGGCTCTTCTGGCTTTGGCAGATCAGGGGTTCTGGTTCCCTTTCTATATGCTCCGTGACTATCTGAACGGTAAAGCGGTAGCGAAGCGATTCGAAAGCTACTACAGGGAGAACGGTATAACGCCGGATCCGGAGGCGGAGATCTCCTATGACAAGAATCTCAAGGTCAGGATCGATGAGCGTGACGAGGAGCTGGTCTGGAACTATAGAAATTCGTCCGTATATCATTTGAGGATTCCCAGGATCAATTTCGTGATCGCCAAGGATGATGACGGTAACGAGAGGCTGATCGTCGAAAGATGTGACGGCAAGGAGCGAAAGGTCGAAGTGAAGCCTTTCGGGCATGACGGTGCCTCGATCAGTAATATAAAGTATAAAAAAGGGATATTTAATGTTAGACTATCCGCTGTAACAGTGTTACAAAGATAAGGATAAGAGGAGCTACAAGGGATAAATGAATAGTGATGATAAGAAGAATCTGAAGCTGGTCCTGGTATCAGTTGTGTTCTTGATATGGTTCTGCGGCTCGGTCACGCTCATGATCTACGGAGCAAAGAATGATGAAGTATGGCTCGTTCCGACGCTTCTGGGAACCGTATTTATTGTATTCGGTGCCATTGCGACATATGCGACCGTGAGCGAAAAGTCAGACCGGTGGTGGATGGGTCTGGTCGCGATCGTCGTAGGTCTGGTCGTGACGGGCTACGGACTCGTTATGAACTTCGGTTCAAAGAGTACGGTCGAGGCTGCTATTGACGGGATCCCGACAGTTGTATCGATCGGTGCGTGTGTTATAGTCGCATTTATAGCTGCCGTTCTGTCGTCTCAATACAGAAAGATCAAGGCTTCATGCGACCGTGAAGTGATCGCGACGTGTGTGGAGCACCGTAAGCAATACAGCAAAGGGCATGCGCTCATCTGTCCCGTATATGAAGTCGTATCGGGCGAGGAGAAGATTCAGTACTGTAAGTCGGAATACTCGCGCATGAAGATCCCGCAGATCGGTGAGCAGAGAACTATCTATATCGACGGCGAGCATACTGACAGATATATCGAGCCGATCGTCGATAAGTGCAATAACCTGTTTCAGATCTTTATAGGAGCATCGATATTTGTCTGCGGAGTTATATTCGCGATCGTGAGCATTGTATTATAATTGACTTAGTGTAGTTTTATCGGTTTTCATGGATTTTGGAGGGGGAAAATGATCGATAAGATTAGAGATTCGTTCCCGGAGGGACTAACGGAATACTATAAGAGCGGCAAGATGCCTGACTGCGTCTCGCTCGACATGAGATACAATCTCAAAGCTCACAGCAAAAGGCTGGAGAGTAAGGGCATTACTTATAATGTCATGTTCAAGGACACTAATGAAGGGGCTCCCGGCGATATCACAAAGGAGACCGGTAATTTCAGGTCGCGTATGTGTTGGAAGCGCTACAACTTCATAGCGGCTTTCACTGATATCGGAAAGACTACGGTAAAGAGGGACGTCGCGAACGATGATTATCTCTACTGTCAGATAATCGAGCGCATCGGTCAAAGAGCCGAAGCCGAGATGCCGTTTACATGTCCGAACTGCGGTCACGAGTCGACGCGAGATAAGTTCAGGGACGGATGCCCGATGTGCGGTACCGCTTTCCTCGATCATGATCTTTATCCGTGCGTTAATTCGTATCACATCATCCCGAGACCGCTTCCTACGCAAAAGCTCTTCAACAAAGCCTTGATGATGGCGATCTTCCTGGCGATATTCTTCGGATTCATGATCGGTTTTGTCGCGGCGTTTGCTTACGGTGCGTCCAGCCAAAACTTCCTGATCGGTCTTGGTGCCTTTGTAGTCGGATGGATCGCCGGAGCCACGTGCACTTTTGTGCCGACTTATCTTCTCATAAACTTTGTGGTCGCCGTAAAGACTACGGTAGGTGTGATCGACATGACTGCGAATACTCACGATATCAGGGTTGCAGAAAGAAGCAAGGGCGATATGGAACGTGCCATGTCAGCTTACGATAAGGATTTCTCTTTCGAGGTGTTCGAAGGAAAGGTTCTTTCGATGCTTCAAACAATCGCTTATTCTGAGAACAGAGCCGAGTGCAACATGTACGTGGGTAAAGATGACCTCTCGTTCTTGGATGACATCATCGATATCGAGTACAGAGGCGCGATGCAGTTTATAAAATGCACCACGATCGACGGCATCCTGCACCTGGTAGTCAAGGCATACCTTGATGATGTCTACTACAGAGCCGGCGAGTTCAAGGGGGTAAAGGAGAACTTCATCCTCGACATAATAAGAGATGAGAAGGCAAAGACCCAGGTCGAGTTCTCGCCCCGTGCGGTAAACTGTCCGACGTGTGCGAGCACTTTCGATGCGGTCGTTAAGAAGCACTGCCCCAACTGCGGTACAAGGTATGACCTGGTCTCGAAGGAGTGGACGATCCTTAAGATCCAAAAGGAGATCCCTCAGCAGAAGTGATCTGTCTATATCTGAGCAAAACGAAAGACCGACCGGAGATCCATTCCGATCGGTCTTCTTTTTGTCTTTTGCTTAGATCCGTGTGATCGCCTAAGTGTATCAGCCCTGAGCCTGAACTGCAGTCATAGCTACTGTATTTACGATATCCTCGGCTGAGCATCCTCTGGAAAGATCGTTACAGGGCTTAGCAAGACCCTGAAGGACTGCGAAGCAATCAGCGCCGCCGAGTCTCTGTGTGATCTTATAGCCGATGTTTCCTGCCTGAAGGTCAGGGAATACGAGAACGTTAGCTCTTCCTGCTACTGGGCTTCCGGGTGCCTTTGATGCACCGATCTCGGGTACGAGTGCCGCATCGAACTGCATCTCGCCGTCGAGGAGAAGGTCGGGGGCAAGCTCATGTGCGAGCTTTGTTGCTTCCTGAACCTTGCTTACGAGTTCGTGCTTAGCGCTGCCCTTTGTTGAGAAAGAGAGCATTGCGACACGGGGCTCATCGATACAGCAGAGTGTTCTTGCCGTCTCGGCTGAAGCGACTGCGATGCTCGCAAGCTCCTCTGCTGTAGGGCAGGGCATTACAACGCAGTCAGCATATACCAGGAGTCCGTTCTCGCCGAGCTCCTTATTGGGACAATCCATGAGGAAGCTCGAAGATACGCACTTCATGCCGGGCTTTGTCTTGATGATCTGAAGGGCGGGGCGGAGCATATCGCCTGTCGTATGAACGGCACCCGATACGAGTCCGTCGGCGTCGCCTGTCTTTACCATCATGATGCCGAAGTACATAGGGTCAGCGACCATCTTTGCCGCGTCATCTTCGGTTACGCCCTTCGCCTTACGAAGCTCGAAGAGAAGGTTCGCATATTCAGCCTTCTTGTCGGATGTAAGAGGGTCGATGACCTCGATCCCGCTGATGTCGACGCCGAGCTCTGCGGCTTTCGCGCTTATCGTGTCTTTATTACCGATAAGGATGGGAGCAGCAAGAGAGTCACTCTTGATAGTAGCTGCCGCCGTGATCGTCCTGGGCTCATCACCCTCGGGAAGTACGATCCTCTTGATGTCTGCTCTTGCCTTGTTCTTGATCATTTCGATCATGCTCATGGTTTTATCCTCCCGTTTTGTTTTTGTATGTTTGTGTATAGTTCCGCGTGTGTTCCGCGTCCGGTTGACGTCCGCAGTGCCCGGTGGCCAAGCTCATCAGCCGAGACCTGTCCGAAAGTCACCGATTTGGTCACCGGGGACGCTCTCGGGTGACCATTTTGGTGATTATTGCGTATCTTTCACCAAATCAGTCACCGAAACTGCTCTCGGGTGACCATTTTGGTGACTTATGCGCGTTTTTCGCAAAATCAGTCACCCAATCGGCCTTTAGGTGACGGTTTTAGCGACTTTTGCTGCCTGAGTGGTGCCGTCACCTGCAAAAGTCGTAAGAAACGTCGTTTTTTGAATCGAAAAACGACACTTTGAGCGACTTTTTGAGTCCGCGCCTCGCGAAAGCCTGCTGCCGCGGCCGCCGAAAGCCTGCCGCCACCGCCGCGCACGCGCCTCGCGAAAGCCTGCCGCCACCGCCGCGCACGCGCCTCGCGAAAGCCGCCGCGCCTTGCTTTCGCTTACAGGTCGTCGACTCCTTCGAAGCCGTTCCAGACGTTCTTGCCCGTATATCTGAGAGGAGTGATCTCGCCTCTTAATACCTTAACTGCGGGAAGTGCCAATGCTTCCTGCTCCATCTCGCCGGGGTAGATGCTGATGGGTGCGATCCAGCCGCAGCGCTCGTTGATGCCGTCGATGATGTCCTGGAATCTCAGGAGTCCGCCCGTCAGGAGGATGCCGTCTACCTTACCGCAGAGTACGCAACTCATTTCGCCGATCATCTTGCAGATCTGGTAGATCATGGTGTTCCAGACAAGGGAAGCCTTTTTGTCTCCCTTATCAACAAGATCGTGGATAGTGTCTGAATTGGATGTGCCGAAGAGATCGACGAATCCGCCTGCTCTTGAGCAGCGAAGACGAACGTCTGCAACCGAGTGCTCTTCGATATAGTCGAGGAGGGAGAGGACGGGTACGCTTCCGATCCTTGTGGGAGTGAAAGCACCTTCGCCGTCGGCGCCCATGTTGCCGTCGATCATCTTGCCGTTCTTGTGTGCGCTTACCGTGATGCCGCCGTCTATGTGAGCGACGATGAAGTTACAGTCTTCGTAAGCCTTGCCGAGAGTCTTGGCGTGATACTCGGCGACTGCCTTCTGATTCAAAACATGTGAATGTGATACGCGGTATACGCCCTTGATACCGGTGAGTCTTGCGTAGTCGCAGTACTCGTCTACGTTTGTGGGGTTGAGTGTATAAGCCTTCTTGCCGAACTGGCATGCGAACTTCCATGCGAGCATGACTCCGAGCTTTGCGGGGTGCTCGCTGCCGCCTACTGCAGCCTCGGTATCGTCATACATCTTCTGGTCGATCTCCGTAATACCGCCGGGCTGGGTGCATGCGCTTCCGCCTCTTCCGACAAAGGCATCGATCTCGTTGGGATCTACCTTCTCCTCGGAGAGCATGTCGAGAATGACCTGATGTCTGAAAGGTATCTGATCATTTACGTGGGGGAACTGCAAAAGTACGTTTGCGTCGTGAAAGAGGCTCTTTTCGAATACGCTCGTCTCATTTTCAAAGAGGCTCACCTTGGTTGAAGTAGAGCCCGGATTGATTATGAGGAGCTTATATATCTTACTGTCTGACATAATGATCCTCGCTGAATTAATAAAAGTCCGCGATTATTATATTATCGGCTGTTTTTTATTACAATGTCGTCTTTGTGTGTTTTTAGTGTTGATTTTTGACTAAACGTCATTATAATAAACGTGCGCGCAGGCTAACGCGTCAAGCAGTTCGGGTCCGATATCCTGCTTGTAAAACCTAAAACCAAAGGAGTTACAAATGAATACTTTAAAGAAGATCAGAGAGGACTATGAGATCCTCCTGAGAAGCGTGCCGGCTATGGTCACGGCCACATTTATCCTGTCAGTCATCTTTATGAATCTCTTTGCGAGCAAGGAGATATTGAGAACCGAGTATTTCTGCTGCAACGGCGGACTTTTACTTTCCTGGATCTCGTTTCTTTGCATGGACTGCATCTGCAAGAGATTCGGTCCCAAGGCGGCAACTAAGATCTCAGTTCTTGCCATGGTCGTAAACGTTATCTGTTCGATCATATTCTGGGCAATGAGCGCCATCCCCGGCAACTGGGCAGCATCCTACGCGGCACCCGATGCCATGGCATCCGTTAACGCAGGCCTCGACAGCACCTTCGCAGGCGCATGGTATGTAGTCCTCGGTTCATGCACGGCTATGTTCCTTTCAACACTCGTTAATGCCGCTCTTAATTCGGCGATCGGTAAGAAGGCTGATAACGGAAAGTTCCTGGGCTTTGCCGCAAGGAGCCTTCCTTCCACTTGTATAGCACAGTTCGTAGATAATCTTGTATTCTCCACGATGGTATCTCATGTATTCTTCGGCTGGAACTGGAAGCAGGTCCTTATCTGCTCATTCACTGCTATGGTATTCGAGCTCGTTCTCGAGGCAGTGTTCTCACCCTTCGGATACAAAGTGTCCAAGAACTGGGAGAAGAGAGGCGTCGGCAGACAGTATATCGAGATGCTGGCTAAGGCCTGACCGGAGGTTGATATGAAGCTCGAAATGCTTTCGGGAGTCGCACTCGGCAGACTCGTTAACAGTAAGGAGATCTCTCCTACTGAAGTCATAGACTATTTTGCGGGGAGGATCTCACAAAGAGATCCTTCTCTTCATGCTTTCACATATCTTAAGATCGATGAAGCGATGGAGGAAGCTCGAAAGCTCGAAAGCCGCCTCATGGCAGGCGAAGAGGTCGGTCGCTTCGCGGGTGTTCCTACTGCGCTCAAGGATTTCCTTCCTTCAAAGAAAGGCTGGCCTAATTCCCACGGCGGCGTTAAGTCACTTATCGCCATCGACCCCGAGGATTCGGCATTCTATTCTTCCGTAGCTTCTGCCGGTGCCATTGCTATCGGTAAGACAAATGCCCCCGCGTTCGGGTTCAGAGGAACATGCGACAATAAGATGTACGGACCTACGTCCAATCCTTTTGATATCAGATATAATTCCGGCGGATCGTCAGGCGGATCAGCGGCGGCAGTTGCTGACGGAATGCTCCCCTTTGCAGAGGGCGGTGACGGAGGCGGATCCATAAGGATACCCGCATCATGGTGCGGCTGTGTAGGATTTAAGGCTTCGGTCGGAACGGTACCGAGTGTATGCCGTCCCGATGCATGGACTGCGACACATCCCTACTGCTGTAACGGCGCCATAACGAGGACTGTTGAGGATAGTGCTGCGATAACGGAGCTGATGGCTAAGTACGATCCGAGGGACCCCTTGAGCCTGAACCACGGTTTCAGACAGTTCACGGAGCTCATGAAGAAGCCCCTGAAGGGCCGCAGGATCGCTTATACTCCCGACTTCGACTTGTTCAAGGTCGACAGGGAAGTGGAGGAGATCGTAAGACGCGCGGCGTATGCTTTCGATGAGGCAGGTGCGGAGGTCGTGCCCGTTCACTTTAAGTTCAGGCATACGGCTGACGAATATGCGAAGATGTGGCTTCAGAGCATCAGCATAGATACATCGATCGATATCGAACTTTGGAAACGTAACGGCTTTGACCTTATTGGTGATCACGCGGATGAGCTTCCTAAGGAGTTCATCGAATGGAATGATATAGCGCGCAATTCGACGGTCATGGATTACAGGCTCTTTAACGAGATGAGGACCGAGATCCTTGATGCGCAGGAGGACGTATTCGAGAAGTTCGATTATATCCTGTCGCCCGTTACGATCTGTCCGCCTGTACTCAATACCGATGATTTTGATACAAAGGGACCGACTGAAGTTGAGGGCGTTAAGTGTGAGCCTCTCATCGGATTCTGCGAGACTTTCTTCGAGAACTATACGGGTAATCCCGCTTGTTCCGTTCCGGCCGGGCTTACATCTGCGGGACTTCCCGTCGGTCTTCAGATCATAGGAAAGAAGTTCCGCGATGAGGACGTCTTTGCCGCTGCCTACACATATGAGCAACTTTGTCCCTGGAATTACGATATCCCTTTCTCACGCGAGGTATAAGTCATGGATATGCCGGTCTCACTTAAAGATGCTACGGAAGCTCTCATTGAAGGATCCGACATGAAGGTCCTTCGCAAGGTCTCCTCTCGCATCAGCGAGAAGTACAGGGACGATGCCGGAAAGGGCAGCAATCACCTGACATCCGAAGATGAGATCAAGGTCTATTCCGTCGTGAGGATGCCCGCGACATACGGTTCCGTATGCGATGTGCTGGGCTACGTAACGGAATACTTAAATGACGATATAGATACGGTGACCGATATCGGAGCAGGATCTGGTGCGGCTACCTGGGCATGTAATGAGATGCTCGCGCTGTCGGCCGTTAACTGCCTTGAATATGAAGAGCGGATGATCGAAGTCGGTAAGGCTCTTATGGATCACGATCAGGCTCTGAGCGATAAGGTCACCTGGAAGAAGTTCGACCTCACATCCGGTGATGAGATCCCGGCTGCCGACCTCGTGATCTCTTCCTATGTTATAAATGAGCTCCCCGAAGCTGCCCGTGAACAGGCTGTCAAGAAGATGTGGGATGCGGCAGGGAAGGCTATGGTGATAATCGAGCCCGGTACCCCCGCGGGATATTCCGTTATATCCGGGATAAGAGATCAGATCCTTGATATGGGCGGTCACATAATCGCACCCTGTCCTCACGAAAGCGCGTGCCGTATCGGTCAGAACGACTGGTGCCACTTCACCTGCAGGGTCCAAAGGAGCAGGCTTCATAAGCTCCTTAAGGACGCGGATGTCCCTTATGAGGATGAGAAGTACAGCTATATCGCTTTCACCAAGGAAGATAAGGGACGCGCATCGTGCAGAGTGCTGAGGCACCCAGAGATCAATAAGGGATTCGTTAAGCTCAGTGTATGTACGGCGGATGCCAATTCCGAGATCACGATAACCAAGAAGGACAAGGAGCTCTTTAAACAGGCTCGAAAGTCAAAGCAGGGCGACAGCATCGACTACTGATAAAGACTATAAAGAAGTCGGATCACTGACCCTTGCGGCTCATGCGCCTGTCCCACTCGAACTCGGGGTGACGCTTGTAGTAATCCTCCTTATTTTCATACATCTTGCCGTCTGCGATCTGCATGGCCTTTCGTATATCCTTGCTGTCGCCGCAGAAATAGGAACCGTATGCATAGTTGGCGTGGCCGGGTCTTTCGGCCTTTGACTTGAGCTCTTCTTCGTATGCATCGAACTGCTCTTTGGATACGCCGATAGTCATGACGAGGAATTCGTCTCCGCCCACACGATATATCTCCTGGTCGGGGAAGATATCGCAGAGGATATGAGATACTTCCTTAAGAAGTTCGTCGCCGGCGATATGTCCCTTGGTATCGTTTACCGTCTTAAGACCGTTAACGTCTACGAAGAATACGCCGAACGGCATCGAGATCACTTCCGCACCCGAATCATTATCGCTGATCCTGTTGTTCATGGCATTACGGTTAAGAACGCCCGTAAGAAGATCAGTCGAACTCATGACCTTCATCTTCTTTACCATGAGGTGATTGGAGATCTCGGCCGTAAGGATAAATGTCGTAAGTTCCATGATCTCCTTGATCTGGGATGTCTTCTCGCGATCGAAATCAACAGCCCAGATATAAGCGATGGTCTCACCGTTACTGATGAGAGGATAGATGACGATATTATGTACGTTTGAGATCTTCAGGTTCTCTGCCCACTCAGGAGAGATAGACCTGGCGTGCTCCCACTCGTACTCGTTATTGATGATAAAGCAGTTGCTTCCGTCGATGAGCCTCGGCCATGTCTCTACGAGGTCGAAGAAGTGCTCGTCCATGAAGTTCTCCATAGGAGGTTCGGTGCCGTCCTGAACATAGGCGTCGGCGAATACCGAGCACTTCTTGTTCGCGAAATCAGTAAGCAGGATAGTGCAGTGCTTTGAACCGCAGTAAACTCGTATGTCTTCGGTTATGTCATTAACTGCCTTCAGGAAATCATCCGATTCACGGAGCTTGATGCAGGCCTTGAGTACGAACGAAGCGGTCTCGGGAAGAACATCTCCAAGCTTTTCCGCGTCGGCCTTGGGTGTCATATCGTACGAGAACAATACCCTCGCCTGGCCTTCGATAGGTGATATAAGCGGGATCATATAGATCTCCATCCAGGAGTTAAAGAAAGATGCATCAACATATGCGTGAAGCGACTTGCCCGTATCCGCGCACTGGAAACACATGCCTTCAAAATTATGATCGCGTCTAATGTAATTCGTATAAGGAACATTCTTCACGAACTTGGAAGTATCTTCGAGTACCGTAGCACGATAACGCTCGTTGGCATCGACGATCTTTATCTCTCCGTAGCTTTTATCAGGGAGAAGTTCGATCGATACTATACAGGCGACCGGCTTTATCTGATGAATAAAATCGCTGTATTCCATAGGTTTCCCTTCGTGAAATAAATAAAATTCTTTTACATCTAAATTATAGCACCTGATTTTTTCATCGCCACATGAGAGGAAAACAGTTTGTAAATAACTCTGTGAATATTGTGAAAACAAGCACTGAAATCGGCTGTTTTTGGGGTCTTATGGCAAGAAAAACGTATTTTCCTGTGTTAAGATGTTAACGTAAGTTAATTTGAGGTTCCGTCTGATCACATTACGGAGGGCCTATGACCCAAGAGCAGACTTTAGCTTATTACGAGCTTTTCGAACAGCTCATAGATGCAACGAATGATCCTGCCGGTTTTGACAGGGATAAGTACATTCGCCTGCTCAGCGATATATGCAGACTCTTCCGTTTGTCCAAAGGTATTACGGAGCTTTATTCATCTCCCGCGCATGAGAAAGCGCGTGACGGAGAGATAATGTGTGACTATGATGACGGTCACGGCGATGTTCTCGTGTTAGAAAGAAGAGTAGTATCCGAATCGATGAATGTCATAATCGGCAAGGTCTATATGTCTGCCGACGCAAAGCCGCTCGATGAAGAGGAATACCGGAGAGTCGATATCGTCTTAAGATCAATGCTGTCTTTTGTCGCGCGTAACAGACTGATCAAGGCAGTCGAAAGACTCGGATTCTACGATGACAGCGGATTTCCCAATATGAGATCGTTCACGAGACACCTGCAGCTGCTCCAACATGACAACAAGCTCGAAGGTAAGACGGCCATGTGTTTTAACCTTCTGCATTTCTCGGTCATCAATCGTGATATCGGCCGCGAGAACGGAGATATAGTTATAACAAACTACACGGATATGATCAGGGAACTGATCGGCGAAGACGGTATCCTGTGTCGCATGGGCGGAGATAATTTCGTACTGGTATGCGGTTCGGAGGATACCGAGAAGATAGTAAATATATTAAGAGGCGTACCTGTTCCTTACGACAAATATAAGGTCAAGAGAGTCATGGTATCCGCAAGCGCCGGAATATTCAGCATACCGTACGGGTTTGAACTCGTAAGACCCGGGCAGGTCATCGACAGTATCTTTACGGCTGCTCGTGTAGCAAGGGTCCACAGTAAGGATAAGATCGTCTATTACGATGAGTCGCTCCTTCAGATGAAGGACAGGGATATGTGGGTCAGACGTCTGTTCCCGGGAGCTCTCGATAACGATGAGTTCAAGGCTTTCTATCAGCCGAAGGTCGATGTTGAGACGGGTAAGATCGTGGGAGCCGAGGCGCTCTGCAGATGGATACAGCAGGGCAAGATCGTGCCGCCTATGGAGTTCATACCGATCCTTGAGCAGAATACCGATATCTGTATCCTTGATTTCCATATGCTCGATATCGTATGCCGCGACATAAGAAGATGGCTCGACGAAGGAAGAAATGCAGTCAGAGTCTCCGTCAATCTTTCGCGAAAGCATCTGGTCGACGTTGACCTTATTAAGCATATCCTGGAGATCATTGACAGGAACCGCGTGCCTCATGAATATATCGAGGTCGAGCTTACAGAGACTACGACCGATGTTGAGTTCAGAGATTTAAGAAGGGTCGTAATAGGACTTCAGGAAGCGGGAGTTCATGTTTCCGTGGACGATTTCGGAATGGGTTATTCGTCTCTTAATCTGATCCGTGAGCTCCCATGGGATGTGCTTAAGATCGATAAGTGCTTTGTCCCGACCGATGAGGAAACCGATGACGGTATCACGAGCAAGATGTTCAGGCATGTTGTGAACATGGCTCAGGATATCGGTCTTAAGTGTATCGCCGAGGGCGTAGAGACCGAAAAGCAACTTGGTCTTCTGAAGATCAATAAGTGCGATATCGCTCAGGGCTACTACTTCGATAAGCCTCTTCCGGTAAATGAATTCGAAGAGCGCCTCGATAAGGGTTTCTATGATGTCTCGTGGGTGAAGAAAAACTGAAAAATATGCCTTTCAGCGCTCATAATTAAGGAACAGTTAAAGTTCTCCGTCTCCGACAGTGTTATCATCAGGGTGAATGATCGGGATGGAGGGTTTTTATATGGGAGCTTTTTCGAAAAGATCGTTGTCGTGTGTTCTTTCAGCCGCGGTAGTATTATCATCCGTTACTTTGAGCGGATGCGGACCGTTCAAGAAGCAGTCGGTCGATGAAGAGCTTTCCAAGATCAAGGGCAATACCCCGTGGTACGATCTTCAAAAGACGATCGTATCAGATAACTATGCCGATCCCGCCTTTGAAGAACTTGATACGGAGTTAATAGGTGCGGTCGGCGATAATGTCGCATTCAGGGTGCAGCAGACATGCGGGGTGCCTTCCGATATCGACCCCTTGACGGCTGATCTCAGTGACTACAGGAGTGATCATCTGGATATCTACAGCAGGTCGGGAGAACTTGTCGATTCGATAGATATCTCGGAGACTTTCGACGATGCTCTAGAGGTTTACGGGGTGAATGACCTTTACTATTTCTACAACACTATGAGTATCGCGGGAGATAAGCTGATAATGCAGGTCGAACCGATGCCGTCGGAACTTACGAACTATACGTATGCGCCTGTCGAGATAACTTACGATATGGCTACGGGTGAGGTAGAGGATCACGGCGTCATCGAATGTGATCCGGGATTCTCCGCTAACAGTTCCGATTTCTTCTCCTTCGGTGATACCGTTATCGAAGCCCGATCTCTTCTGGGCGCGACACTCTATGAAGGAAGCGATATAGAATTCTGCGTTACGAAGAACGGCACGGACTTAGGCTCGGTAAGTCTTCTTCAAAGCTCGGGAGTCAGCTCGTATACCCGCGTAGGATCAGCGGTCAGATTGTCCGACGATGAGATCCTCTTTATCGTCGATGATTTCTTTTCCGATGAGCCCGGTAGTTATGTCCTTAACCTCGATTCGATGAGCATTACTGATTATACCGAGGACCTGTCGTGGATAGGCGAGCCTAAGGAGCTCGATAACATGACTTATATCGAAGGTGCGGGTAATCTTGTCTGTGACAGGTACGGAATAAAGCTTATTGATCTTGATTCAAAGACTGCTGATTATGTATTCAGATTCGACTACTGTAATATCAACAGATTCGACGCATCGGAACTTGAGCTCATAGACTACAGCGAGGACCATATCCTCTTTGCGGGCGATGTCCGAATATCCGAGCAGGAGATCGGAGGCTATCACGTAAGATCCGAGATCTTTGACCTCACGAAAGCGGATACTAATCCCCATGCAGGAAAGGACGTTATCAGGGTAGCTGTACCGGGCGAATTCAACTATGCATCAGCCGAGGCTTGCTGCGTATATAACGAAGGCGACAACTCCTGCTATGCGATCCTTGATGAGCGTTATATCATCGACGGTTCGGTAACTGATCCGGATGAATATCTCGCGGCAATGTCAGATGTGGAGAACAGACTTCGCATAGACATGATGGCAGGGGACGGCCCCGACATCATCATGAACGCTATGAGCTTTATACAGCTCGATTCTCCTGACCTTCTGGTCGATCTTTCTTCGGCTGTTCC
Organism: Ruminococcaceae bacterium KH2T8; assembly: GCA_900111435.1. Taxonomy (NCBI): domain Bacteria; kingdom Bacillati; phylum Bacillota; class Clostridia; order Eubacteriales; family Oscillospiraceae; species Ruminococcaceae bacterium KH2T8. Next base: position 225,213 of record FOIY01000003.1, on the reverse strand, counting down.
GACCGGTAACTATTTCACCAATGTATTCGATGCTTGCAAGATCGACGGTGTGCTTTACCAGATGCCGCTGACTTGCGGCGTGGCAGGCATAAGTACAGAGAGAAGTAATGTCACGTCAGGAAATGTCGGAATGACATACGACGAATATCTGACGTTCGTTAACGGAGTATGTAACGGCGATGATCCGATAGATAAGTCACGCCTTGATGTTATCTGCATGTGTGTCGATGATATGAGTGACATTTTCTCTCAGGGCGGAGAGATCTCTTTCGATAACGATGAGTTCAGGGAGCTCGCGGAATTTATCAACGACAACATTAATGATCCTGTCGTAATAGAGTACAGTGATCCGATCGCGCAGTGGGAAGCCGACACGACTGCCGAGTTCGAGTCTCATCCTGCTTACTATACCGAGATCACTTCCTACGAGCAGTATCTTCGCGACTACAGATACAGCAATCAGGATCCGGTCATCCTGGGACTTCCTTCATGTGACAGCAGAGGTCCCGCGCTGGTGGTCAACGATTCTGTCGCGATCTCAGCGAAGTCTGAAAATATCGACGGATGCAGACAGTTCATTAACGTACTTTTAAGCGATGATATACAGATGCTCTATGCCGTATCGGACAGGACGCCCGTCAACATCGATGCATTCGAATCAGCGGCACAGGAGTCACAGGAAGCGTTTAACCGCAGCATGTCGGTGATGCTCGATGAGTATTCATCGGCTGAGCTCGCAGTCAACGGAATGTCGACCGTTATGCTCGATGAGCAGGACATCGCAGATTACGAAGCACTCATAATGTCGTGCGACCATATGCCGCATACGGACTCTGCCGTAATGCTCATAGTAAGAGAAGAGATACAGGCATATTTCGCAGGTCAGAAGACTCTCGAAGAAGTACTGGAGATAATTAATAATCGAGTCGCTACCTTTGTTAATGAGCGCGGATAATGTATCATTAATGCAAAAAGGTTAGGAGACGTCCTCTTGCGAAAAAGAATAGGATATTCGATCGTATTCGCGATATTGCTGATCGCGGAGATCCTGATAGGCAGATTTGCTACGGGATTTGTAAGAAGCTATATCGGCGACGTGCTGGTGATCCCGACCATCTACTTTCTTTTGAGGATCATCTTTTCCAAGGACAATATCTTCTCGGTCTACGTTCTGCCGCTTCTTTGCTATTGCCTTGGCAGGGTAGCCGAATTCCTGCAGCTTATTGATATCACGGGGATCCTCGGCATCGACAAGGGTTCGCTTCTCGGGATACTCATCGGAGGTTCGTTTGACCTTCGTGATATCCTGGCGTACTTAGTCGGTCTTTATCTGATCGGCATCTTCTTGGCTCTCGAAAGCCGCCGCTCAACAGACGGGCGCAAGTGGTGGTATCCGATCGCCGTATTTCTTCACTGCACATGGGGCTATACCCAGACGGTCGGCGGACTGATCTTATATCTTTGGTACATAAGGTGCCCGCACTCTTACTACGGTGAAGTCATAAGGACCAAGTGGCCTCTTAAGATGGGCTTGTCTCTGGGGCTTTTTATCTTTACTCCGGAGGATCCGAGGGAAGATGATACTAGCGAAGCCGCGGCCGCCGAGCGAAAGCTGAATGAAGAGATGGCGGTCCATGAGTACGGACATACTTTCCAGGCTCTGCTCTTCGGTCCTTTATATCTGATCGTAGTAGGTATCCCGTCACTTGCATGGGGTCTGATCCCCGCATTTAAGAAGATGCGCAGCGATAAGGGTATCTCCTATACATCGTTATTCTGCGAGAAGTGGGCATCCGACTGGGGAGAAACGGTAACCGGGAAAAAGGCATTGAGAACTTAATGTTTTACACTGTGTTGACAATGTGATTACAGTCGCTGTATGATGAATGTACAGAAAGGGGTTGATGATCATGGCTACGACTAATATAAATGTCCGTGTTGATACAGAGCTTAAGAAGGCGGCTGAAGAGTTATTTGAGGATCTTGGTCTTAATATGACCACGGCCGTTACGATGTTTCTTAAGTGTGCGGTAAGTCAGGAGGGAATCCCTTTCGAGATCAAGCGTCATACTCCCAATGTCAGGACTGCAGCTGCTCTGGCGGAGTACGAGAAGATGCTTAGTGATCCTGAGAACTATAAGCGTTACGACACCTTTGCCGAATTGGTCGATGAGGTTCTGGCTGATGCTTAAGATCATTCCCTCGAATCAATTTAAGAAGGATCTGAAGCTAGCTTATAAACGTGGTCTTGATATTTCTCTTTTGAATAGCGTTGTAAACGATCTTGCAGAAGGTAAGACGCTTGACGTTAAGTACAGAGATCATAATCTGGCAGGGAATTATCGAAGCTTTCGTGAATGTCATATCGAACCTGATTGGTTGTTGATCTATCGAGTAACGAAAGACTCGCTGGAGCTATTATTGTTTCGCACAGGAACTCACTCTGATCTTTATTGATCTGTCCCTCTTTTGTATTCTAGTGCTTTTTGGTAATCTGTGAGAAGTTACAAAGACCAAGGAGCATTATTATGATCACATCAGGACCTTCCAATATAGATGATAAGAGATTGAGATTTGACTCGTTTAAAGATTCGAGTAACTCACTTTTCCCGAGTAAGAAGCAGCGCCTTCCAGCGATGGGATGGAATAGCTGGAATGCTTTCGGCAGCGGCAATACCGAGGAACTTACCAAGGCAATGGCCGCAAAGATCAAGGAGCTCGAACTCGATAAGCTCGGTTATGAGTATCTGGTCCTCGATGACGGATGCTACAGGCCCGAGCGTGTTAACGGCAGGCTTCAGGCTGACGACGTTAAGTTTCCCTCAGGCTTTAAGGCCTTAGCCGACCATATCCATGCTATGGATATGAAGTTCGGAATGTATAACGATATCGGTACCAGACTTTGTTCAGGTGCTGAGGTCGGTATCTACGGCTATGAGAAGGTCGACTGTGAGGATTATATAAAGTGGGATATTGATTTTATCAAGGTGGATAACTGCTATTACATGTGGGACAATGCAACTTTTGCTGATCCTACGAATGCAAAATACTCTTATGCTCCCAATATCAAAGAGATAATGATCGACGGTAAGAAATTGAACGTCGCTAAGGAAGGAATCATCACCGGAACGAGGGCGGAAATAAAATGTAACATTGTTACAAACATCGGTACATTCGATGGTACAGCCCCCGATCACACTCCGGTAGGGGTGAGGAGCAGTGAGCTTCAATTTGAGATCGATTCTGACACTGAAAAGGACGTCGAGCTCATCGTATCGTATGCTACAGGCGAGGAAGAGGGCGTCGGTCAGTGGCTTCAGGTCGCAGTAGGAAATGAGATGTTCTTCGACGAGATGCTCCCCGTAACGCCTGACAGCGAGACTTTTGCCGATTCAGCGCCTATAAAGGTGCATCTCAAGGCGGGTAAGAATGTGCTCCGACTCATGAATCACAGGCGTCAGGAGAATACGCTTCATTCATATACCGAGATAAAGAAGGAGCTTATCGCAGCAGGCGGAGACAGGGATATCGTCTTCTCGATCTGCGAATGGGGAAAGACGCAGCCTCAGGACTGGGGACATAAGGTCGGAGACTCTTGGAGGATCCTAAATGACATTACTTTCCAGGTAGGTGCAGACGGAGATCACGGTACCGCGGCATGGGAAGGTGACTATACGACTTCTATCACGTCCCAGTACAATAAGGCAGTCATAATGGATGAGTTCTCAGGCCTCGATAAGGGCTGGAATGACCCGGATATGCTCGTTATCGGAATGGACGGTATTACCGATACTATGTGCATGAGCCATATGGCCATGTGGTGTATGCTCAATTCTCCCCTGATGCTCGGCATGGACTTAAGAAGAGTAGAGAAGGACGATAATATCTATAACATCATCTCAAATACCGATCTTATCACGCTCGATCAGGACCCGCTCGGCATCCAGGCAAAGAGGATCTTTACTACGGCCGAGTGCTCTGCTCCCGATAAGGACTACATAAGAGATACCAAGAGGATCGATGTCCTTGCAAAGCCGCTTTCCAACGGTGATATCGCCCTTGCGTTCTTCAATATCGAGGACGCCGACAAGGATCAGAAAGTATCAGTCGATGCAGCCGATATCGTTAAGGCGATAGGTCATAAGATGGTGAATGCGGATGCTTTCGAGAATGCGACCTCGTATCAGGTCAGGGATCTTATCTCTAAGGAAGAAACGACAGTAAATTCAAAGACGTTCGGTATCGAACACATAAAGGCTTGTGACTCCAAGGTCTTGAGGATCACGCCCGTCGCATGACTACCGAAGACTTTATAACGGAGCTGTGCCGTCAGGCCGGTGAAGAGCCGAAAGATGTCTTTATCCGCGGCAGGAAAGAGGGCTGGCTCGAAGCTGAGGACGAGCTATTCGCAGACCGTGATATTACACGCAAAAACGCAGCCAGGATACTTCACATGTATCTTCTCAAAGTGCGCGGGATAAGTGATATTTCCGGCATTGAAAAGGCACACGTCCTGCGAGATCTATTTGACTGCAGAGTGTGTGCCAATCATGTTGCTCAGATGTATCTTCGCGGCATCATGGATGCCCGGGATCTCATGCCTTCAGAGGGCTTTATGTGGTTCGACTTAGACGGTATAGACGATCGTGATGCCAATGTCGAGCATATAAGGAAGATGCTCGATCAGAACCTGAATCCGTTATAAGACTCTTCGATCCTGTAAAGCTCGACTTCGTTAAACCAAGTCATCGACATCTTGTACTCGATGATGTCCGCGTAATCGCTTGCGTAGATAGCATCGAATTCTTCCTTTGTGATCTCATTACCGTTTGCATCGTAGTAGATGTATCTGCCGTAATCCTCGACCCTCTCGCAAACGGGACGATAGATGATCTGATTATCCTGTATCGACATGATCGAATATGTATAGGCGATACCTGCGGCTTCGCGGTTAATTATGTTGATCACGAGGTAGTTGAGATTGCCGTTTTCATCAACGAAAGAATACCATTCGTCGAGATCCCAAAGATCGGGAGCTGCGTTGATATCGTTATTAAAGAGGGAAGTATCGATCTCGGTAAGCGTACCCTCGGGAGTTACTTCGAATATCTTAGTCGTTGTCTGGTAGACGCTGTCATAGCATCCGGACTTTATTATCTCGAGATATCCGTCATTATCAAGGTCCATTACTCCGTAAAGGAATCTGTTGATATTGACATCTACAGCCTCGTCGTACTGCCAGATGGCGCTGTTATCGTATATTACCTGATACTGCCATGCTACGTCAGCGGGCTCTGTGTAGGGGAATGCCGTTACTACGAATTCGGGTCCTACAGTCCTCTCGGATTCGGGGACTTCGGATTCGGGAGATGTCTCGAGAGACTTATTTCTCTTCAAGGCGCCGCATCCGGTAAGCATCACCGAACACAATAAAAGAGCTGCTATAGCTTTGTTACTATTCTTCATCAGAACTAGAGTTCCTTTCAATCAAGGCATCATTACTGCTTATGTATTTTGTCATTTATTCTACTTAGTGTCAAAAACGACCGCTATATTATAACCCCTCGAAAGTCCTATAGGAATCTATCAGATTGTACATACTCGGCATAAGCATCTCGCCGTCAGGTTTGGCAGGTATCCAACCTATAGCTGACTCTCCTTCAACAATATCAGCGTATTCAGCCATTATCTGATCGAATTCATCCTCTGTGATCTCGTTACGATCACCGTCATAGAAGTTGAATTCTTCGATACAAGAATCGCTCTCTTCGTCATAAGTTGCGGAAAACTCTTCATAGCAATAAGGTACGTACGTATATCCGTCTGCGACAGAAAGGCAGGAATACTCGAATTGCCAGTATGAAACGCCGCTCTGACAATAGTCTTGAGTCAGATACCATCTGGTGCCGTCTTCGTCGGTATAGTAACTGTAAGCATCGTGATTCCAGAGGTCCGGGCCGCCCAAATCTCCCCCAAATTCTTCGTTTAGAAGTTCCAGTTCGCCGTCTTCGGTCACTTCATAAAAGACATTGCCTGAGTAGACGCCACTTCCCGAAAATCCTGTCTTAATGATCTCGAGCATGCCGTCGTTATCAAGATCCGTAATGGCATATAGCGGAGAGTTCCAGTATTCCTCCGAGTAATCGGTTGAAGGATCGTAAGGCTGCAGCTTCCAAACATCGTAATTGTCGTAGATGATCTGAATCTGCTCGAGGACCTCATCAGGGACATCCTCGGTAGGATAAGTCGTTCTTTCTGAAGTCTCTGTCGTCTCGGAAGTAGTAGCTTCAGTCGTTGTCTCCGAAGTCTCTTCGATGCTTGTAGTCGTGTTTTCGGAAAGGGCAGTGCTCTCAATCGTATCGGCACAGCCTGTAAGTATCGATGAACAGAGCAGGATGCTCGTGAAAATAGGGGCTGATCGTATGTTCTTAGGCTTCAAATTATAGTCTCCATCTTATCTCTTATTCGCTTAATTATGTCCTTTATCAGTATTACTGACAATAATCGCTCGTGTCTGAATTATAAATTCCGTGAACAGAACTACCAAATTCTGTGAAATAACTATGACGTGACATATTGTCACATCTTATTGTAGTAGGTTTATTTATTTTTTTAAAATCGAGGCAAGTTGATCCGAGAGGAGGAAAAGCCTATGAAGACCCGCAAAATACTGGCGTTCTTAGTGTCTACCTCGATGACGTTTAACGTATTGATCTCGTCCTCTGCCGATATCGTATCCGCAGATGAGCTCGATGATGTTACGCTTCAAGAGGTCCCTGAGAATTCGGAAGAACCTGATTCGGCTACGGAAGAGACCGAATCGATCATTGAAGAGACCGAGGCCGCAGAAGAGGCTGAGTCGGTTCCCGACGAGACAGAGTTCACTGAAGAAGTGACGGAAGAGATCCCCGAAGAGATCGCAGAAGCTATAGAAGCAGCTCCCTTTAATGAGGAAGCAGAAGTTGACGGCGTGATCGTATCGGTCATCGCCGATGAAGGCGTGTTCCCTGAAGGCGCATATATGAATGTCGAGCGTGTTGAAGACACTGAGGATTCAGATGCCCTTATCGAAGAGACACTTAATGATGATGTCAACATTGCACATTCGATGACATTTGATATCACGATCTATGACAGCGAAGGCAATGAGATCGAACCTGATACAGAGGCAGGAAATGTATATGTCTCATTCTCTGATTCTCTCGTAGCCGATTCCAATCTCGATGTAGATGTCTATCACATCACGGATGAGGATGAGGCGATCGCACTTGATGTCAATGTTGAGGATGAGTTGGTCGTAGCTGAGACAGACGGCTTCTCGTATTATGTATTAGTTTTCTCTTATGAGACAGAAACATATAACCTTTCAAGAGCAACGACTGTAACAGCTAACGAGATTGCTCGTTCTGTTGGTCTTCCTGAAGGTGATGTTTCAAATGTAATAGTTGCGGACGGTTCTCATATTAATGCCAGTCAGACAAGTGGTATCTGGTTGATCTCAGAGAATGGATCTTTTGATGGAACTGAGACAGTCGGATTTGTAATTGGTGGTGTTACATATGATGTAGAGATCAGCACTAATAATGAGACGACACAAAGAGCCACCAGTGGCGCTATGGGATTTAGCGTAGGAAGTTATGGTACTGTAGCTGTTAATTGCGGATACAATGTATGGGGAATTGACGAAACTACAGGTGCTCCAATAACTACCACATATGATAGTAAGGGATCATGGGTCGAAGGTAGTGGATATAGAACATTAATGACGGTTGATTCATCTGATCAGTTGCTCTTTACGGATTTTGAGTATGGAAAGACTTACACACAAAATGGTGTAGAAGCGTATATTACCGCTGATTTCTCGGAAAATGGGGAAGCTGTTGTTATTACATACACATTGACCAATACGAATAGTACTCAAGCAAGTGTTAATCTTGGAACATATGCTGATTGTCAGATAGGTAAATGGGATCATAATGGTGGAGCTGATGGTGCCCTAATTACTTCAAATGGCACCGGCTTTTCAATGAGTTATCAAGGATTAACATACTATGTTTTCCCAGGTAACGGATATTTCTCCACAAGATGGACTGGTTTTGGCGGTGTATCTACCGCGCAAACCAATGTGTTTAACGATAGTATCCATACTAACACTACTAGTACTAATGATAGATCAATGGCTTGGTCTTGGAGTATGGATATTCCTGCAGGTGAAACTGTAACCAGAGTAGCAGTGTTTGCAATCGGTTCTGATCTTGATACCACGACGGTATCGTTTGATGCTAATGGTGGTAGTGGTTCGATAGATCCTATAACGATATTGGATGGTGTTCGATCCAATCTTCCTGCTAATACTATTACTCCTCCTCCAGGCGGTGTATTCTCCGGATGGGCAACCACTCAAAACGGTCCTGTAATATATCCTGATATGGGAAGCATATTAGCTGATGATAGCATGGCTTCAAGCATCACACTTTATGCAGTATGGCAACCTAATGCAGAGTTTACAACAGCGCCTGCCTTAAACAGCGGACTTGTTTATGATGGTAATGAGAAGGTGCTTATTCAGCCCGGTGAAACAACGCAGGGTGATATTCAGTATAGTTTGGATGGTACTAATTGGACTGACAATTATGAGGATTTAGTTGCGACTGATGCCGGGACTTACAGAGTTTATTACAAGATCATAGGTGATGACGCTCATACGGATTCTGCGGTTGCATATTTTGATGTTACTATTGAACCTGCAACGCTGACTCTCATTATCGATGATGCTACCAAGGTTATGGGTCAGTCGGATCCTACATATACTGCGACAATAACCGGTGAGATCAATGCGGGTGATGCTGATTCGATTGAATACGATATATCCCGTTCTGATACAGGTGAGGCAGCCGGTACGTATACTCTTTCGGCAACAGTTACGGAATCTACTGTTCCCGCAAATTATACAGTGGTTATCCAAACCGGTACGTTAACGATATTAGCAGTATCACCGACAGCTGTTGATGATCTTACTTACAACGGACAGCCACAGGAACTTGTTACTTCGCCTGATCTCGCTGATTTTCCTGACGGATGTGATGAGATCTGGTATAGCGTAGATGGTGGAACGTGGAGTCAAACTGCAACTTCTGCAGATGCCGGTGATCATGAGATCGCTTTCGAGTTTAGGAATAGTAACACAGGAACTTCTGTTAACGGTGGAACAGTGAATGTTTCAATCGAAAGAGCAGCAATTACTCTTACAGCGGACGATGCGGGAAAGACATTTGGAGAAGATGATCCTGCTGACTTTACTGCAAGTATAACGGCAGGCTCGCTCTATGGAACAGATTCGCTTGATTACAGTGTAAGCAGAGAAGCCGGAGAGAGTGCCGGTGAATACGACATTGTTATCACACATGGAACAAACACTAACTACAATGTAACTGTAGTTTCGGGTACGTTTACGATCGCCAGAGCAGCTGTTGATCCTGCTGATCTTCCTGCAAATAACAAGCCGACAGCTATAGGATCGCTAGTATATACCGGCGGTGATCAGAACTTGCTCAATCAGCCTTCTGATACAACTCTTAATGGTTATACTGGAATCCAGTACAGCACAGACGGTGTGTACTGGCAGAATAGTGTCCCGACAGAAAGAAATGCAGGTCCCTATACTGTTTATTATCAGTATGTAGGAGATGCTAATCACGAGAATATTGTTGGAAGTGTCGAAGTGGAAATCGCTAAGGCGCCGATAACTATTACTGTTGAAGCAGATCAGGGCATGGTCTACGGTGGTACTGAGCCTGATCTCACGGCAACTGTGGAAGGTAAGCCTGCAGGCGGAGCAGATGTTAATTACACCTTGAGCCGCGCTGAAGGTACTGATGCCGGAACTTATGCTATTACAGTAACAGCCACGGCTGAAGATAATCCGAACTATGAGATAACGATAGTAAATGAGAACTCGTTTAGGATCAGACCGGCATCAGGTTATGGAACAGTTACAGATGAGCAGAGGCCTCATGCAGTAGATGGCACTATAACATATGACGGAACGGCACATACTCTTGTACAGGGAACAAACAATTATCCTGATGGATATAATGCGGTAATGTACAGTGTAGGAGATACTGAAAATTGGAGTTCCGAATTGCCTTCTGAGACAAATGCCGGAGATTATGAGATCCACGTTAAGTATATGCCTGCAGATGGTAACCATGAAGCATTTGTTGACACAGCTACGATCTCTGTAACTATTGCAGCGGCAGATGTTACGCTTACTGCTGACGATGCAGGAAAGACATATGGAGAAGATGATCCAGCGAACTTTACCGCAAGCATAACGTCAGGCACACTCTATGGAACAGATACGCTTGATTACAGCGTAAGTAGAGAATCCGGAGAGAATGTCGGAGATTATGATATCAATATCACGCTTGGAACAAACAATAACTATAATGTAACTGTTGTTTCCGGTACATTTAATATTTCCGTAGCTGCAGCCCCCGAAGCTTCTGACTTGAACGCTAATGTAAAGCCTACAGCAATCGAGGGACTTCAGTATACAGGTTCTGAACAGGATCTGGTAACACCTCCATCTTCGCTTCCTACGGGATATGATCAGATCTGGTACAGCACAGACGGTGGTAATACATGGTCACAGGAAATCCCTACGGGTATTGAAGCCGATGACTATACTGTTGATGTTAAGTATGTAGATTCCCTCGGTAATCACGAGGAAATTACAGGTGTAACGGTTCCTGTAAGGATCGCACCTGCAGATGCCACTGCATTAACGTCTTTGACTGATTCAAACAAGCCTACGGCAATCGAGGGACTTCAATATACTGGTTCTGAACAGGAACTTGTAACTCCTCCTACTACAATGCCTACCGGATATGATGAAGTTTGGTACAGCACAGACGGTGGTAATACATGGTCACAGGATATCCCTACGGGTATCGAAGCCGATGACTATACTGTTGATGTTAAGTATGTAGATTCCCTCGGTAATCACGAGGA